>JAADHJ010000044.1:0-133789 GCA_013151915.1 Deltaproteobacteria bacterium | reverse complement strand
GTCGAAGTCATGGTCCCGGTCGTCCGTCAGGCTGTCCGCTCCGGGATAACGTCAGGGCGGGTCTTTTAGCCTCGATGTCCTGAGCAACCCTGAGCTTGTCGAAGGGGCGTCGAAGGGCATCCCACCTCAAACATGACCGAAGGTCACCAGTGCCTGTCCCGTCTTAGCCTCAGCGAAGGCGGATTTCCGGTCGCGATTCCGAAACCTGAGAATCTGAGCTTTGACCCCAAAGCTTGCCGGTCGCTGCCAAAGCGCTCTGACACCAGTTTTGCGGGGCATCTCTGCCCCGGCCCCATAAGGATTGGTGCCAGACCTTGATAGGATCGAACGTTCTTTATCCGGTTCATTGAACCTTGAACGTTGAACTGGTCTATCCCTCTGGACCCTGGACTCTGGACTCTGGACTTTAGCCTTTGTATAGCTCACCTCTTCCCAGGTCCGGGTTTTCAGGGGAGAGAAAGCGGGCATCCCACCTTGCCGAGGATTAGTGCCAGGCTCCTGTAATGTCTTGAAGTTGAAACGAAAAAAGTAGCGTGATGGCGAACGCGGCGACCACCTTGACAAAAACCGCATATGCGGATATATGTTAGCAAATGAAACAGACCGCACGATTTTTTAAAACCCTGGCAAACGAAACACGTCTGCGGATTCTTGCCTTGCTAACCAGTGGTGAGCTTTGTGTCTGCGACCTGATGGCGGCGCTTGACCTGCCGCAGTCGACTGTCTCGCGTCACCTTGCAACCCTGCGCAACTCAGGCCTGGTAGAAGATCGGCGTCAAGGGGTGTGGATGTACTACCGTCTCGCCCAGGGCGGTGAAACTGCTCTCAATAAACTGTTGCCGCTACTCCAGTCTCAACTGGCTGAGCTTCCAGAGGTACAGCAAGATCTTGCGAGCCTGGAAAACTATCTGAAACAGAAGGATATCGCGGCCTGCGAGTAGGTCGTTTTTTTAACCCAAGTTTATCCGCCTATGCGGATAAAAGAGGTTTCATATGGCTGTAAAACGCGTGCTTTTCCTATGTACCGGCAACTCCTGCCGCAGCCAGATGGCCGATGGCATCATCAACCACGATTTTGCCGGATGTATAGAGGCCTTCTCTGCCGGAACCGAGCCGCACGGTCTCAACCCCAAGGCGGTGCAGGTGTTGGCAGAGATCGGCATCGATATCAGCGGGGACAGTTCTGATCACCTCAGCCAGTACGAGGGGCAGAGCTTCGATTACGTCATTACCCTCTGCGGTGACGCTAACGAAAAGTGTCCGCTCTTTTTTGGAGGCGTGCAACGAACTCATATCGGTTTCGACGACCCGCCCAAGGCGACCGGAACCGAGGAGGATGTGCTCAACGTCTACCGCCGAGTGCGGGATGAGATCCGCGAGCAGTTAAGTGATTTTTTTCGCCAGGAACTTGGCAACTGAAATTCGGAGATCAAAATGGAGCATGGACTGACAAAAAAACTCTCATTTCTCGATCGCTACCTGACCCTGTGGATCTTTCTCGCCATGTTTGCCGGCGTCGGAACCGGCTGGCTTTTCCCCGGAGTGAAGTATGTGGTGAATGCCTTCTCGGTCGGCACGACAAACATCCCCATCGCTATCGGCCTGATCCTGATGATGTACCCGCCGCTGGCCAAGGTGCGCTACGAGGAGTTAGGCGAGGTTTTCCAGAACAAGAAAATTCTCGGCATTTCGTTGATTCAAAACTGGGTGGTCGGTCCGGTACTGATGTTTATCCTCGCCATTGTTTTTCTGCATGGCTACCCTGAATACATGGTCGGACTGATCATGATCGGTCTGGCACGCTGCATCGCCATGGTCATCGTCTGGAACGAACTGGCTAAAGGCAATACCGAGTATTGCGCCGGATTGGTTGCTTTTAATTCGTTTTTTCAGGTGCTCTTCTACTCGGTTTACGCCTGGTTTTTCGTCACCATATTGCCGCCGTTGTTCGGTTTGCAGGGAGCAGTTGTACAGGTCTCCATTGGCCAGATCTTCGAGTCTGTCGCCATCTACCTCGGGATACCCTTTGCGGCAGGTATAATCACCCGGTTCACCCTGATCAAGTCGAAGGGCCGCGATTGGTACGAGAAGAAGTTCATCCCCAAAATCAGCCCGATCACCCTGGTCGCGCTGCTCTTCACCATTCTGGTGATGTTCAGTCTCAAAGGAAAGCTGATCGTCTCGATTCCACTCGATGTGGTGCGGATCGCCATACCACTGCTGATCTATTTTGTGATTATGTTTCTGGTCAGCTTCTGGCTGGGAGTCAGGGCCGGAGCTGATTATTCAAAAACTGCGGCCATTGCTTTCACTGCTTCGGGAAATAACTTCGAACTGGCGATTGCCGTGTCGGTAGCGGTTTTCGGGCTCAATTCAGCTGTCGCTTTTACTGCGGTTATAGGCCCGCTGGTCGAAGTGCCGGCACTGATCGGCCTGGTAAATGTCTCCTTCTGGCTACAGAAGAAATACTACGGAAAAGTCGAATCTTACTGATAGCTCGAATAGGGAGTTCAGGACGAAAAAATCGTTGTTTATGATCCCGCCATGTGCTGTTCAACCGGCGTATGTGGCTCACGTCATGGGCAGGGAAAAAGGGCCAAAACACTTTGATCCCGGTTTTGTTGATGTGCTTTTTTTGAGTTCATCAAGTACAATCGAACCAATGACCAGACGATCTACAGGGGGAATCAACCTCAAGACCAAAAAATTAGCCGGCCTGTTGCTGATGACAATTGTCTCCCTTGCCTATCCCGCATATGGAAGGGGTGTGAATGGATATCACGATACCGCCGTGGACAAAACGTGGGCGAAGGTCAAACAGGATTATCAACATTTCTATTCTCCCGAACATCTGACTCACCTTGGCATCGCCTTCGGCGTCGGCGGAGTCATGGCAAACACCGACCTCGATGAGAACATTCGGGAGCGGTTTCAGAAAGACTTCCGCAGCTCCGGAACGGATGACATTTCAAAAAACGCCAAGCTGCTCGGCGAGGGTAAATACCTCATACCGCTTTCCCTGCTGGCCGCCGGCGTGGGTTCACTGTATTCCACCAACCCGGAAGCTTCAGGTATTGGCGAATGGGGATGGAGGTCCGCCCGCGCCTACCTGGTCGGCGGCCCGGCTCTTCTCCTTATGCAGGTCGTAACCGGGGGTTCCCGTCCGGGCGAAAGTCATAACGCCTCGCACTGGAACCCATTGAAAGATTCCAACGGCGTCAGCGGCCATGCTCTTATCGGGGCAATACCATTTCTCACTGCCGGACGCATGAGCGAATCCCGGTTTCTGCGCTATCTCTTCTTCACCGCATCCACCGCGGCAGGCTGGTCCAGGATCAACGACGATGCTCATTTTGCCTCCCAGGCTCTATTGGGATGGTATATGGGCTGGGAGGCAGTCGGCGCCGTAACCGAAAGCGAGAAAGCCGGCCGGGACTTCCGGATAAGCCCCCTCGTGTTGAATGAAGGGTATGGACTGCGATTGAGCTGGAGCTGGTAGCGAACTGCGAAGGGGAAGAGAGTACTCGCATGAATGGAATCAAGACATTTGACATTGAGCCCGTGGACGAGGTCAGGGTTTACGAACTTATGGGGGATTACGCCGGAGTTCAGGGAAGCCGTATTGAGGACAAAAGCGGCAACGTTATCCTGAATTCATTGGGTAACTACGACTTATACGACGGTCCTGAACACAGTTTTCACGGGGCTCATGCCTTTGCGAATTACATCAGGGTCACAAAAGACGGAAAATCCCGGTATCTTCTCTTCGATGTAGGCCAGAACGAAACGGCGCTTGAGCATAACATTAAAGTGTTCAGTGCTCTGGACAGGGAATTTGACCCGCAAAAAGTGGAGATGATCCTTTTAAGCCACGGTCATTCGGATCACTATTACAATCTTAACAGGGCACTCGAAATTGTTAATCCCGGTGCGAGAAGGGAAATCCCCCTATATGTCGGTGGGGAGAGCTTCTTTTTGCCGAGGGCCAAGGTATCCGGGAGAGCGTTCCTCAACGCCGGAGAATATATCGTCCTCGCCCCCGACAAACAGGGGGCCGAAAAACGCGGTGGAAAATGGATCATTTCACGACGCCCCGCTTTGGTCATGGACAACATGATACTCTATCTTGGAAGTATCCGGCCGGCAGCCGGAAAAATGGGGATTGCGAAGGATTACGAGATGAAGCCCCGTCCCTGGCCGAAGTTCTTTAAATGCGGCAACAACGGGAATGTTATCGACAGAAATATAGAAGATTCCGCTGACGAGGACACCTCCATCGTCTTTAATGTAAAAAACAAGGGACTTGTCGTCATCAGCGGATGCTCCCACGCCGGTGTTAATACCTCTCTCATCTACGCAAAGACCTTGACGAAAGAGGTTAATGTCCACTGTTACTATGGCGGCTTTCATCCAAATTCCGACGTGGATACAACCGGAAGGGACCTGCTCTCCCAGAATATCCGCTATATAATCCCCACCCATTGTTCCCCGTTGGCCCTGGTCAATCTTCTCTGGCAGGAGAACAGGAAATCAAAAAAACCGTTTATGCTCACGAAAAACCATCTGGCCCCGGTCGGGAACGTCTACACATTTTCCAGCCTCCATAAGGATTAAGAACACCTGATACTTCTCAAAAGCCTGCCGGAAATGCTATAATTCCGCGGTAGCTTTATTTGACCTCTTGATCATGGAAACAGAAAAATCTGTTGACGGTAATCCAGTGAGATTGGAAGGGAGATAATGCAATGATCCTGGCGTTTGGTACATTTTTCGGCATTTTGTTCGTTGTTGGCTTAATGACCCTGGGGAGGTCAAAAAGGTGCCCGGTCTGCAGGACATGGGTGTTAAAATCAGCAATCGAGTGCCCGAAATGCGCTTCACCGTCAAAAAAAAAATAGACCTGTCCCGGAAAGGATCTCTACACCTTCACCTTCTTCCCGTCCTCTTTTTCAGTGATCAGTTCAAGTAATGCCTTTGCCACCAGCCTGGGACCTTCCGTCTCAAAACCCGGGACGGCCAGACGTGTTCTCATTTGGCCCACAAATATCCCGGAGGTAAAGGCGGCATCAAAGGTCCTGACCGCCAGTTCCTCGTGCACCTCTCGATACTGGGGCGGCCCGAAGATATTAGCGAAATAACTGTGGGTCAGGCCTGTGGACGTGGTGGTGCCCTTGGACATTGCCGCCCCCTCCCGAAAAACCGTCATGGCGATCTCCGCTGTGGGGAAGGTCTGGATAACGGGATGGTCCTCGTCCACCTGTTCGTAGTTGTTGGCATAAAGGATATAGCCGATGGGGTAACCTTTGAGGATCTCTTCGATGAAGTTCACGGGAATGAGCACCCTCGCGTTTGCCTTCTGGGGACTCATGATGATGGCCCTGTTCACCTGTTTCAAAGCGTATCCGCGCTGAAGATCGTCCAGCCGGATAAAGGCCCCCGTCTCGGTCCCATATCCCAGGACCCGTCCCTCATCGTCGATCCCCAACGACCCCATGTCGTCCGAGATAATGGATATGTTCCTGATGAACTCCCGACCGATGACGCGCAAGGCCTCCAGGGTCTCCGACTTGCCGGTGGCAGTCTCACCCATGACAAGGACTGTCGACTCCTTACCGTTTCTAAGCATGATCCGCGCCATTGCCCCATGAAAGGGCATCCGTCCCCTCTTCATCATCTTTATGTTGTGCAAAGTCAGAGCCATCTTCTTGAGGTAACCGAAATATCCGAACCTGTCTTCTCCGGGAATGGCCCCCGTGATAATGCCGTTAACCTCGTCATCGTAAAAGACGGTGGGCACATCTCCATATTCCGAGAGGTGTCCGGCCGGAACCCCGTACAGAAAAACGGCGTCGGGGCCCGAAGCAATCATATCGTCGGAAGCCAGTTCGAACAGGTTGGCAAGGGAACATCCCAGCCCCATGAAAACCTGATGGAAGTAGATGAATATGGAAAGGGGACCTACCTGGGCGGGATAGCAAAGCCACTCATCGGATTCCAGTTCAAGCCCCTCGAGGGGATCACGATCCACCTTGAGGAATTGACCCGTCCGCCGGTTCTCGGGTGGATCGATAATGAGAGGAGGATTAATGAGGACCTGCCTTATGAAGGGTATGTCCGCAAGAGCAAGGGTGCCCGGGCTGGGCGGGTTCCACTCCTTCCGGGTGGCGATGACACCAAGATTGCATCCGGCCGCGACCTGCCTGTAGATGCGGGAGTGATCCCCCGTAATATTCTCGCACATATCCCGGTAGAGGGAACGGATCAGGTCTGTCAGCCTTTCGATGGTTACATTGAAGGTCCTGTACGGTCTCCTGTCGTGGCTTCTTGGCCCCTGCTCGGAGTAGCAGACAAGATAACGGTCGTGGGAGCGCCAGAAATCGTAGAAAGCCTCGACAAACAGGTAGAGCGCCCTGGGGTTGGACTGATAGTGATCCGCTCCCGGGATAACCCTGACAGCGTTTTCAATGGGCGTTTCGGCCACGGTCCAGAGAAGGGACAACATCCGTTGTCTCCCCTCTTCCGTTCCCAGATCGGACGTCATGCCGTTCAGGACGGAGTCCTGGTTTTCGAAGAGGTGATCAACAAACAGTTTAAAAACAGTCGCGAACGCCCAGCTGTGAACCAGTTCGTGGGTAGTTGAACACAGGATACCGCCGGAGTAAAGGACGACCTGTTTCCCATGATAGGACAGGTTGCTCAAATAGAAATCGGTTTTTTCAGGCGGAGTAATTTTCAATGTCTCAGGTCCCTTCCAATTTGCCTGAAATTTTACTACTTTCCCGGTTCAAAAGGAAGTGTTGGGGGGGTATTTCCAGTGGTATTATCCTTCCTGGAGGCGGATTTGCCGCGGAATGATCCGGGCCCGTCGATGGGGCTTGACCTCACCGCACGCAGGAAGTTACAACCTGACAAGGCATCCGGCCGGATGGCGAAAACGGATTGAATCGAAAGGAAAGTCCAGGGAAAGGATGGGATCTCAACAATGAAAAGAGTGGAATGGTTTCCCAACAAAAGGCGCAAAAATGTTTCGATCTTTATAGGGCTCCTGCTTGGCTTTGGACTCACCTACGGGATGAAGAACTCTGTCATGAGAATAATCCTGATTTACCTGATTACAGGGGGCGTTTTTCTCCTGGATAAACTGGTGCTCAGAAAGAGGTAAACCCCATTGACGGGCCATCATTTGGCTGATAAATTGTACCGGATATCGATGTTTTTTCCTCCTTATCGATGGTTTTAATTTCCGATTCAATGTTGATGACTTTTTACGAAGTCGTCAACGCGCCCACTTCCGGGGCGCGCAAATCAATGACTTGCAGCGCAAGTTCAAGTTGTTGATTTGTGAGGAAAGTGAAAATGACACTTTTCGCTTTCCGTAAAGTAAAAAGCCATTAATGGACTTTTTACGACCATATCAATAATGGAGCTTTTCGTGGTTTATCACCGCTCAACAATGTTTCAGGGAGGTTGATTATGGCAGGTAAAGCAACAAAGTTTGTCTATTTTTTTGGAGATGGGAAGGCTGACGGAAGCGGAAAAATGAAGGATCTGCTTGGCGGAAAAGGCGCCGGCCTGGCAGAAATGACCAGACTCAAGATCCCCGTTCCCGCCGGCTTTACCATCACGACTGAGGCTTGTAACGCCTACTTTGCCGATAACAGGAAGTACCCTGCAGGCATGTGGGACCAGGTGCTTGATAACCTGAAAAAGATTGAGAAGGCGATGGGCATGAAGCTCGGGGATTCAAAAAATCCTCTTCTTCTCTCCGTTCGTTCAGGCGCCAAGTTTTCCATGCCGGGAATGATGGACACTGTCTTGAACCTTGGACTCAATGAGACCACTTTAAAGGCCCTCATCAAGAAGACAGACAACGAGCGTTTTGCCCTGGACACCTTCAGAAGGCTTGTTTCCATGTTCGGGAGTACCGTCATGGGGTTGGACAGACAGCTTTTTGAAAACGCACTGGAAAAGATGAAGAGCGACAGGGGCATAAAGAATGATACGGAACTGACCGCCGAGGATCTCAGGGAACTTGTGAAGGAATTCAAGGGCATTTACCGATCTGAGACAGGCAAAGCTTTTCCCAGAGATCCCCTGCAGCAGGTCAAGCTTGCCATCAACGCTGTTTTTGAATCCTGGTTCGGGGAAAGGGCCGGAACCTACAGAAGGCTGAACGGAATACCCGATGATCTCGGCACGGCGTGCAACGTACAGGCCATGGTTTTTGGAAACATGGGCGAAAATTCAGGTACGGGCGTCGGCTTTACAAGGGATCCATCCACCGGCCGGAAGAAATTTTTTGCCGAGTACCTCATCGACGCACAAGGGGAGGATGTTGTTGCTGGAATAAGGACGCCTCTTCACATCAACGAAATGAAGAAGAAGCTGCCGGCCACATATAAAGAGTTGGATCGAATATATAAAAAGCTGGAAAAACACTACAAGGACATGTTGGACCTGGAGTTCACGGTGCAGGACGGCAAACTATACATGCTCCAGACCAGGATTGGAAAACGAACGGCGGCGGCATCCATCAAAATCGCCATTCAGTTGGTTAAGGAAAAACTGATCAACAAAAAGACCGCGATAATGAGAATCGACGCCGATCAGATTGATCAGCTTCTTCACCCGACCATTGATCCCAAGGCATCCGTTGACATCATTGCCAAGGGACTCCCTGCCTCCCCCGGCGCCGCTGTGGGAAAGGTCGTGTTTTCCGCAGCGGATGCCGAAAACGCCGCATCGCATGGCGAAAAGGTGATTCTGGTTAGGCCTGAGACCTCCCCTGAGGATATTGGAGGCATGGATGCCGCCCAGGGAATTCTCACCGCCAGAGGTGGCATGACATCCCACGCGGCCGTGGTGGCCAGGGGAATGGGCAAGTGCTGTGTCGCCGGCTGCACTGCTCTTGACATCAACGAAAAGAAGAAATCCTTTATTGTCGAACCCCATGTCATCAAGGAAGGGGATTACATCACCCTTAACGGTTCAACCGGGGAGGTGATGCTCGGACAGGTCCCCCTGGTTTCACCCGAGCTCACAGGGGATTTCAACACCATCATGAAGTGGTCCGACGAAATAAGAAAGCTGGGTGTCAGGGCAAATGCCGATACCCCCGCCGACGCCCGTATGGCATTAAAGTTTGGTGCTGAAGGGATCGGACTTGTACGCACCGAGCATATGTTCTTCGATGCCAAAAAGATCAAGGCGGTGCGTGAGATGATTCTGGCGGACGACACGGCGGGCAGAAAAAAAGCCCTCAAAAAGATCCTTCCCATGCAGAGGAAAGACTTTATCAACATCTTCAAGGTGATGGACGGCCTGCCGGTGACCATAAGGCTCCTTGATCCGCCCCTGCACGAGTTTCTTCCCAAAACCGAGAAGGATCTCAAGTCTCTGGCCGATGAGATGGGTGTACCCCTGGAGAAACTCAGGGCGAGGAACAAGTCGCTGCGTGAATTCAACCCCATGCTTGGCCACAGAGGATGCAGGCTTGCCATTACCTATCCCGAAATTGCCGAGATGCAGGTTCGGGCTATTATAGAAGCCGCCTGTCAGGTCTCCAAAAAGAACATCAAGGCTATTCCCGAGATTATGATCCCCCTCATCGCCGATGTAAAAGAGTTTAGCGTGATGCGTGAGATGACGGTGAGAGTGGCCGAAGAGGTGGAAAAACACTACAATGTGAAGATTCCCTACGATGTCGGAACCATGATTGAGATCGCCCGGGCAGCCCTGCTTGCCCATGAAATAGCCCCGGAGGCGGACTTCTACTCCTTTGGCACAAACGACCTGACTCAGACCACATACGGGCTGTCGAGGGATGACGCTGGAAGTTTCCTGCCCTATTACGTCGAACACGGGATATTTGAGAGTGATCCGTTTATGACCATCGACCGCAAGGGTGTGGGCCTGCTCATGAGGATGGCCATCGACAGCAGCAGGAAGATTAAAAAGGGCATGAAGATGGGGATCTGCGGGGAACAGGTGGATCCCGACTCGGTGGAATTCTGCTACGAGATCGGACTCACCTATGTCAGCGCCTCGCCGTTCAGGCTGCCTGCGGCCCGCCTCGCGGCGGCACAGGCAACATTGAGAAAAAAGATGAAAAAAGGCATGTCAAAAGCCTCGGTATAAAGCAGGCGTAAAGAGCGAAAAAAAGCTCCCGTCGCAAAAGGCGGGAGCTTTTTTTCGCTGAAAGGGTAATTACCATCCCAGGGCGTAGCCGGTTTCCAATCGGGCGGTCGCCACTCCGGACATGACACCGCTGCCGGCATTGAATCTGATACCCAGAACCCGCCCATGGTTCCAGTCTCCGGCCACCTCCACATCGTGCCCCTTTTCCCGGAGAACGGCGATGGCGGCATCCGGAATACGGCCCTCAACCGTCAGTCTGCCGGGGTTTGCGCTATGGGGGTAGAAGGATGCGGGAAAATGGCTCGAGTGGAAGGTTGGGGCATCCACAGCGGCCTGCATATTCATGTCAAAATCCACACAGTTCAGGAAAAACTGCAGGGTCCATTGGTCCTGCTGATCCCCACCCGGAGTTCCGAACACCATGAACGGCTGCCCTTCCCGCAAGACAAGGGAGGGGGTGAGAGTTGTTCTCGGCCGCTTACCCGGGACAAGGGCATTGGCATGGTCGGGATCGAGGGAAAACATCTGCATGCGCGACCCCAGGGGAAAGCCCAGCCCCGCAACGACGGGGGAGCTGGAAAACCACCCTCCGGATGGAGTGGCGGCAATCATGTTCCCCCATTGATCTACAGCGTCAAGATGGGTAGTGTCCCCTTTGAATACGTTCGGATTTCCCTTTTTTCGCCGGGGCCGGCTTGAAGCCGCATTGCCGGGACGGAGGTCCATTGAGGCATGATCCGGGTCGATCAACTTGCGCCGTTCGGTTGAATACCCTTTATCTAAAAGAATATCGAGAGGTACGTGAACAAAGTCGGGATCGCCATAATACTCTTCCCGATCCGCAAACGCCAGTTTGGCAACCTCTGTCAGGAGGTGAATGTATTCGGGCGAATTATGTCCCATCGAACACAGGTCATATCCTTCCAGGAGGTTTAACTGCTGTAAAAAAACCGGCCCCTGGGTCCATGGACCGCACTTGAAGACCTCATATCCCCTATAGGTTGTGGAAACGGGTTCCTCGACCCGGGCAGCGTGATTAAACAGATCCTCCTTTGTCAAAAGCCCGCTGAATCTGTTGCCCATGGAATCAGGAGACCTGCTTTCCTGGGCAAATCTCACTATCCGTTCCGCGATTTCACCCTTATAAAACAGGTCGTGCGCAGCCTGAAGACCGGCCCTGCGTCCCCTTTTCTTCTCCCGATATTCCGCCGCTGCAAGTCTCTTGAACATTTCAGCTATATCAGCCTGCCTATACAGCTCTCCTATCGCCGGGATCCGACCATTGGGGAGAAATGCATCCGCCGAAGTAGGCCATGAATCATTAAACCGTTGGGAATTCTGTTCCAGGGCGGCCTGGAGGACTCCATACATGGGAAACCCGCACTCCGCCAGGTCAATGGCAGCCTCGAGGACCTGCGAAAGCCTCATTGTTCCGAATCTGGAAAGGGCCGCGATCCAGGTGGACAAGGCATCCGGCACCACGGCAGCCGGCAGACCATCCCCCGGAACCGCATCGAACCCGTTTCTTTTAAACCATTCGATGGTAGCCTTCCCGGGGGCCGGTCCCTGTCCACAAAGGCTCACGACCCGTTTCTCGTCGGCCAGATAAATCAGTATGGGCACCTCGCCACCGATTCCGTAGATGTAAGGTTCCAGCACGGCCAGGGCAAAACCCATCGCAACCCCGGCATCAATGGCATTACCACCGTCCTCGAGGATGCGGACCCCTATCCTGCCGGCCAGGTAATGCCCGCTCGTGACCATTCCGTGGGTGCCCATTATGACAGGGCGGGTGGTGAAATCCTCGGGTCGGGAAGGGGCCAGGACGCTAAGCATGTTCCGGGATTTACCGGTACTCATATGACTCCCTTCAGCTCCATACCTCTACTTCATAAAAGGAAGGACCCAGATCAGCACCAGAAAAACATAGCATATCACGAGGGAAAGGAGAACGTAGGGCACGGTGTAGGAAAAGAATTTCTTCAGGGGCATCTTTTCCCCGTCTTCCTTTTCGCCCATTGTCAGGGCGACGTAAAGAGCAGGAGCCCCGGCGATAGTGAGGTTGCTTCCCAGCGTGCCTGCCCAGACAAGCGCCCAGTAATATGGCCAGGCGTTGATGTTCAAGCTCTGATGCAGATCCCGAATCACATAGAGGATGGTCAGGATATACGCGTCGTGTTCCACGAATGCGACGATGGGGGATGTTACCCAGTAAAGGACCGATGTCCCTGTAAGCAGGCCGGATTTGATAAAGGGAATGAGCCAGTTCGCCACAATTTTAAGAACATGGGTATACTCGAGGGCACCCACGAGAGCAAAAAGGGCCACGTAAAACCCGATGGCTGACCATTCGATCTCCCCCAGCATTCCCTCGAGATCCGGAACATCCATTTTTAGTGGTTTTTTCAACAGTTCAAAGACAAGTACCATTATAAGGGTACCGGCGAAAGCGATGAACCCAAGCTTGAAACCGAGAAATTGTCTCAACGACATCCCGATGACCGTCCAGATAAAACCGGCACAGACAAGGAAAGCAAACCGCTTATCCTTGATATGCACCATCGTTTCTCCGGCGTCAGCGTGGGCGGCCTTCTCATCCAGGGTACACATCGCCAACTCTGACCTTTTGAACTTGAAATAGAAAACCAGGCAAACCAGTAAATAGGTAACGGTCAGGATAAGAAATGAAGACGGTCTCCCGGAATGCCAGATAAATCCGAGGAACTCGATGCCGGATACACTGTGAAGCATCTGTGGAGGGAGATCCCCAAGGAGGAGAGCCGTACCCATGAAATTTGAACATAGCCCGATGAAAAGGATAGGTCCGGTTGCCTTGAAATTATAAATTTTCCTGATATGGAAGACAATGGGAGCCAGCATCAGCACCACAACTACATTGTCTATGAACATGGAGATAAAGCCGGCGAGCACACCGAGGAGGGTCACGAAAAGGGGGATGTTCCCCTTGGAAAGACGGAGGGTGAGGTCCCCGAGCTTTTCGGGAATGCCCGTTTTCCCGAAATAGCCGGCGATCAGCCATACGCTGATCAGGATCATGATGACGTCCCAGTCAACAAAAGTAAAAGCCTGAATCTCCGTTATACTTCCCACCGCCACCATGGCAACTACGCCGAGCAGGGCAGCTACCACGGGGTCGATTTTTCGCGTGATGATCAGAACAATCGTAACCGCGAAGATCAGAACGGTAATGATCTGAGTTGGTTCCATCGTCCTCCCTTTCTCATCCTTATTAAGCGGTTTTTACCCGCCTTTCATCGCCTTCCAGCAATTTGAGATGGCCGTTTTCAGCGAAGCCTTTGCCATGGCGGCATCCATGGGTCCGAACCCCAGAAGATTCCTGGACAGGGCGTACGACAATTCCCAGGGATCTGCCAAAAAGGCGCTGCCCCTCCATTCTCCTTTAGGAACACACCTGATTTCAGAGGATGATCCGGTGACCTCCCGAACCATCTCCGCCACTTCCTCCCAGGTCATATAGATAGTGGAAAAATTAAATGTTCGACCATAAGCCTTGGGATTAAAGAGGGTAAGGTCCAATGCCTGGACCATATCAGCCAAATGGAGGAAACTCCCCCCGGCGTCCGCTGGAACCTCCAGGAGTTCGCCCTCAGCCGCGGTCCTCAGCATTTCCCGCAGGTGCCTGCCTCCTATTTCCTCCCCGTAAGCCCACCAGAACCGAAATATGGTGGCCGGTATTCCTTTTTCCTTTTCGTATAAAAGACACAGCTTTTCCGCAGCCGCTTTGGCAATTCCATAAAGCGGCTTTCTCGCCTCTTCCACCACCAATGGGTGTCCTTCATCAATGGGGTAATACCGTGGTTTGCCGTATACTACGGCGGTACTGGCATAAACCAGGTGCCTGACCCGCCGGGACGCCATTTCCTCCAGAAGATAGAGATGGTCTTTAATGTCACCATCGAAAACCTCCAGGGGGTCGTTTGAGAACGACCATGCAAGATGAAGAACCGCATCAACCTCTTCAACGGCGGATCGGAGCAACTCTCTGTCCCCAAGGTTACCATGGAATCTGGTTAGATTGGCGTTGTGAATGAAGTTGAGAGGCTCTACATCCCTGTCAAAGACCCTGACTTTATAACCCCTTTCAAGGAGGGACAAAGTCAGATATCTGCCCACGGACCCGGCGCCGCCGGTAATGAGGATCGTTGTATTCGAACGGCCCATAGTTAAAGAAGACAACCCTTTAAGAAGAACGGGCAGGGGCCGGAGGAAAGGGCCCCTGCCACCAGGACATTTAAATCAGGCCTCCGCAATCTTGTTGCCGGCCTTTATCTTGTCCCTGACCAACTTTACCGCCGGCAGAAGGAACAGGAAAAAAGCGATAGACATGAAAACCGTGGAGATGGTCGTACTGAAGAAAACCGAGAAGGACCCATCTCCTATGATCAGGCTCTGGCGCAGGAACCTCTCGGTCATGCCTCCCAGAACCAGAGCAACAGCGAGCGGGGCCAGGGGATAGTCCAGCTTCTTCATGACGTATCCGACCAGACCGAAGATCAGGGTACACCAGACGTCGAACATCAGGTTACGCATCACATAGCTGCCGATAAAGCAGGCAATGACGATGGTCGGTGTAAGAAGCCCCCAGGGGACCCTCATGATGGAGGCCAGCATCGGCGTGCCCAGGAGACAGATGAGCAGGCAGACCATTCCGGAAAGGAAAAGGCTGGCGATGAGACCCCAGACGAACACCGGCTGCTCGATAAACAGCCTCGGACCCGGCCAGAGACCCCACATATAAAGGCCGGCAAGGAGAACAGCCGCAGTGGGAGAACCGGGAATCCCCAGGGAGATCATGGGGAGCAGGGCCCCCGTCCCGGCCGCGTTGGCCGCGGCCTGGGGCGCCAGCACCCCCTCGATTGCACCCTGGCCATATTTCTCGGGATGCTTGGAGTACTGTTTGGCAATGCCGTAGCCAAGGAAGGATGCCGGGGTAGCCCCGGTTCCAGGCAGGATCCCAACGAAAAAACCAAGAACGGCGCTGAAAAACGTCAGGCCGAAATGCTCTTTCGTCGCCTTGAAGCCTGCCTTGATATCCTGCCACCCCAGCTTGGCATGGATTACCTCCTTGATCTCGGTTGAGAACCGTTCTTCCCCATCGATCATTATCTCGCCCAGACCGAAAAGCCCGATGGTCACAGGAACGAAATGAAAACCGCTGAGAAAGGCCATTGTGCCGAATGTCAACCTCGGATGGCCCGTAACTATGTCTAGTCCAACCATCGTCAGGATCAACCCGAAGCATGTGCTTACAAGAGTCTTCGTGGCGGACCCCCTGCCAAGCCCAACGAAGGTGCTGAAAGCGAGCAACATGATTCCGAACATCTCCGGGGGACCGAACTTGAGTGCGAACAGGGCCAGCGGCATGGCAAAGGCCACGAAAAAGATGGCCGCAACAAAAATTCCCACGAAGGAGGACAGGAAAGCGGCGGCCAGAGCCAGGCCGGCTTGCCCCTTTTTAGCCATGGGATACCCATCAAAAATAAGGGCCACCGACCATGGCTCCCCGGGGATGGCGAAAAGAACGGAGGTGATAACCCCTCCATAAAGGGCGCCCCAGTATATGGCGGCCAGAAAAATAATGGCGACCGTAGGTGGTACCAGGACGGTCACCGGGAGCAGCAGGGCCACCCCTGCGGTTCCGCCGAGTCCCGGCAGGACGCCAACCGCAAGGCCCAGCAGAAGGCCCAGGGTCATCATAAGTAAAGAGAGTGGTTGTAGAGCCACCCCAAATCCAGTCATCAGGTGAGCCAGTGTTTCCATCTATTCCTCCTGATCTGAAGGCCTTTCTTCAAACCGTTCGGTTTTTACCTTTGCAGTTTCCTGCAGAAAACCTTCAAACGGTTATCCGGAGGCTGCCAAGTCCCGTAGAGCGATGAGGTGTCTTAATTCCACGGGAGATTCAACCATGATATTTTTCAGCCCGGTTTGACTGTATCTCGGACCTTGATTTTTGGTTAAAACGGGAAAAGACCCCTCTTGTACAGAAAACTCTTCGGCAAGGGAAGTTGCAGCCCTTTCTCCATTCCGAAATAGACTGCCACCGTCATGACGACGCTAAAGAGGATCACCGTTCGCCAACGGTGTTTTCCCAGCCACCGGGTGAAAAGAATACAGTAGCCGAGAGTGGCCCAGTAGATCCCTGTGTAGATGATGCCTACGGTAAGCAGCGCCGCAGTAAAAAAGATTCGGACAGCCTCCCATAGCCCCTGCTTGTTAACGAAAAACGGTTCGCCATCATCTTTTTTTCTCAGGCCGATGACGAGAATCATGACGGAACACAGGAGCATCAACAATCCCAGCCAGAAGAGGGTAAAACCAGCCGCAGGCCCCTGCTGCTCCACCCACCCGAAGCCAAGCCGGAAAGCCTCACGGAGTGTCACGATAGATATAATTATAAAACCCAGCGCGGTAATCAACTCACCTTTTTTCAAAATACCCTCCCCTGGATGTCCTGATAATCGGGGGCGCAGGTCCCTTACCCATGGAACCCGCCACCCCCTTTGATCACAGTTTGCCCATAAACGATATTTAAACGTTCGTTATTCGAAGGCTATTTGATCCAGCCTTGAGCCTTCATGATTTTTTTGTGCAGCTTCTCATATTTCTCGCAGAACTTGTAAAGGGCCTTGCCCGATATCGAGGTCCGCTGCAGACCGAACTTAGCCGCGAATGTCACCCAGGCCGGGTCGTCGGAAATCTTCCTGAAAAGCTCTATCATTCCGTCCTGTGCCTCTTTTGAGATCCCCGGAGGGGCGAAGACCGCCCGCATCATGTTGTAGCTGAAATCGAAACCCAGCTCCTTGGCCGTGGGAACATTCTCAAGGCCTTTGACGTCCAGCCGTTTATCCTGAAATACAACCAGCGGCCTGACAAATTCCGGGAAGAAGGGCCCGGCTTCGCTGACCTGGTTCACCGACGCTTCAATGTGCTTGCCCACCAGGGCCTTGGCCACGGACCCACCGCCCTTGAAGGGCACATACCTGAAAGGCTTGGTCTTGCCGATAGTCTCGATGGCCCTGAAGACGATCTCATCTTCCTGCTTGGATCCCGTTCCCCCAACCGTGAGGCTGCGCTTGCGTGCCTCTGTCAGAAAATCCTCGAAGGTCTTAAAGGGGCTGTCCTTTGGGACCCAGAGGGGGAAGTTGTCCAGTGCCAGTAGATAGATTGGTGTAAAGTTTCGGAAAGTAAAAGGCAGACTCTGGAACAGGGGTGTGGTGATAAA
Source organism: Deltaproteobacteria bacterium (assembly GCA_013151915.1). Lineage (NCBI taxonomy): Bacteria > Pseudomonadati > Myxococcota > Myxococcia > Deltaproteobacteria bacterium. The sequence goes on along the minus strand of JAADHJ010000044.1, from coordinate 116,388 downwards.
GGAATTCAGGGTGATCATCATCGTGTAGCCGTCACCCTTCTGGTTGAGGACATAATTCATGGCAACGGCCCCGGCGCCACCCGCTTTGTTGACAGGGATTATGGCCTGATCAACGTAATGACCCTTCACGTTAAGGCCCACCAGGAATCGGACGTATTTATCCGCCCCACCACCAGCGCCCGCCGGGATAACAAAACTGATCGGCCGCGTCGGCCATGCCGCCTTTGCCACTCCACCGAAAAGAGCGATGGAAGCGACCGCAATGACGGCGACAAGCAGAAATGTATAGCGCTTTTTCATGCTTCGCATAACTTTTCCCTCCTAAAAAAAACCTTAAATTCCCCCCGCAAGCTTCATTTCTCTAAACTCCAACATCAGACATCTCCTTCCATCGGCACCCCCTTTTCTTCAAATAGGGTTAAGAATCCGGCCTGACAATGTCCGGTAAAAAAGGGTCCTGGGTAAGCCCACCGGCTTAATTGCGCAAGGGCCCCCAGGACCCTGACCAAACAATCCCGGCCTTAAATCATGCTGTTTCTCTCGGTCCCTGAACAGGAAGCGCAACCGGGATTCCCGGGGCCTTCAGTTTCGCATCGATGAAAGCCTGCATCTTGGCAATGTGCTCATCAGTGAGATGAGCAAAACGCGCCTGACCCTTCATGTACTCCTTGACAGGCTTGTACTCTTTGGGAGTATGGTCATAGGTGTACTCCCCATTCTCCCACTCATAGTTGACCCACATTCCGGTTTCCATGGCCAACTTGGCCACCGAAACGGTCTTCTTCGCGTCAAACAACCAACCCTTCGGACAGGGACTGTGGATGTGCAGGAAGGTCGGGCCCTTGTAATTGAGCGCCTTTCTGACCTTGTTGATGAGATCAACAGGATAGCCCACCGACGCCGTGGCAACATACTTCACCGCCGGATGTCCACCAATTACCAGCTGGGGCGCGTCCTTGGGAAAGAGGGTTTTTCCCTCCGGGATTGCCTTACCGGGAGGGGTAAAGGTCGTATTGGCCCCGTAGGGGGTCGCCGGTGAAGTCTGGATGCCCGTGTTCGCGTAGGACTCGTTGTCGTACATGATGAAGAGAACGTCGTGCCCCCTGTACATCAGGCCTGACATGGCCTGGAGCCCGATGTCGATGGATCCTCCATCCCCTGCCATGACAACAACGTTGGGAAGCTTTCCCTTGTACTTTCCTTTCCGGATCTTGACCTGATAGGCAGCTTCCACACCGGAGGCGATAGCCCCTGCGTTGGTTATCTGGCAGTGCATCCATGGATAGGCAAATGGACTGCTAAGATAGCTGGTGTTGGCCACATACATGCATCCCGTCGGTCCCAGGAAGATCGACTCCGGCCCAGCCGCCTTCGAAACCAATTTATAGCACAGGGCGGGACCGCAGCCCGCGCAAGTCCGGTGTCCAGGAACGTAATATTCCTCCTGGGGAACCCTGCGGATCGATTTGACCCGCTCCAAATTCTGTGTTTCAACCACATTCGCCATAATAATACTCCTTTTATAGTTATCAGAATTCTTTGCCTGACAGCCTGGAGATGATAAGCTGCAGGTTAAATTCCTTCCTTTTCAAATCCCAGCCAGTAGACATACTTCTTGATCTTCTTGTCCTTGATCGCCTGGCTCAGGACCTTGGCCATGTTATAGAACTCGTTGAGGGTAACCACTTCCCCACCAAGGCCGGCCATGAAGGAAGTTACCAGTGGCTGCTTTGGCGAATCGTAAAGGGAAGCCCGAACCTCATGAATAAGGTTTCCACCCTTCATCGCTCCTCCGTAGGAGGTGCTCGTCTCGACACATCCGACCGCTTTGAACTTGGAGAGGCACTCCTTGACCACTTCGGTCGGGAAGGGTCTTACAAAGCGCAGTTTTACCATGCCGGCCTTTACTCCTTTTTTCCGGAGGTGATTTACGGCAAAACGGGCCGTCCTGGCATGGGCTCCCTGGATGAAGAATACGAAGTCGGCATCGTCGGTCATATACTCTTCAACAAATGGGTTGTAGGTTCGCCCGAAGATCCTGCTGAAGTCATCCATCACCTGCTCGGTTACTTTGGGCACATCCAGGTGGGCCTGTGCCCGCTGGATGTCGATGGCTGATCCCTGGTCAGGGTAGACCTGGGGACCGTGGGAGGTGGGATTGGTGGGATCCAGGGGATCCGGGGGATCATAAGGCGGGAGGAACTCATCCACCTGGGACTGCTCCGGCAGGACCACCTTGCCGGGGATGTGGGAAACAAAGTACCCGTCCTGGCAGCAGAACTGGGGCAGCATGATTTTCGGGTCTTCGCCTATCCGGTAGTAAATCAGGGTGTTGTCAAATGCCTCCTGGGGGGTCTCAGCCCAACCCATGATCCATCCCTGGTCCCGACAACCCATGACATCCGTGTGCTCGGAACCGAAGTCTCCTGGAGGATCCAGGGCGCGGTCGGCAATAATCATCTGGATGGGGTACCGTCCGCCCGCGGCGGGGGAGTAGCATTCCATCGCGTAAGCGACACCGACACCGGAACTCCCGGTATATGCCCTTGCTCCCGCAGCGGAAGCACCGTAGGCTATGGATACTTGGGCGTGTTCCCCTTCTCCATGGACGAATTCAGCGTCCAGTTCCCCATTGGCAACAATCTTTGAAAGCTCCATCATAACGCCTGTATATGGACGTATGGGGTAGGAACTGATGACCTCGACCCTCGCAAACTTGGCACCAAAGGCTGAGGCCGCACAGCCAGCCAAAAACATTTCTTTCGCCATTTTCAACACCTCCTCCTAGAATGGTTTCTCCAGACGGACGACACCATCCTCAAATTCCAGCTCATTAACCGCGGTGAGAGCAAATGCAGGACACTCAACTGCACAGATGAGGCAACCCTTACAGAAGTCCGCGTTCCAGACCATCTTTTCCTCTTCTTCGTCCAGATGCCAACAGGCGTCGGGACAATAAATGAAGCAGTTCAGACAGAGGGTGCACTTCTCGTGGTCAATGACCGGACGGTCGGTTCGCCAGTTGCCCGTAATCATCATCCTGTTTTCCTTTACCGGGGCGGGGAGAACCGCACCCCTCGGGACCTCTTTTCCTTCCGGAAACTTAAAATCAGACATGATCTTCTCCTTTTTTAAAGAGATTTTACCTGTGCTGTCTCGTAGCCCTTTTTCACACCATCCTTATTTGCAGCTACCGCAACGAGACTCTCCAGTGTCAGGCGGTCTGTTGCCTTCGCCGCCGCCCCAACTATCGGCGCGGAGATTCCCGCCCCAACGGATACGGTTTCCACGCCTCCTTCAGATCCCATGAAATCCAGGTCAACAGCACCCGCGATCGAATTGGCGTCAACACACACGATGGCATCGAGCAGGTCCTTGTTGGGAATAAACTTGAGGATTTCCTCCGGTGATCTCTTGGTGTTGACCACGAGGACTCCGCCCTTCGGCATGCCCCTGAGCACGTTTATCCCCTTGACAATGGTGTCATCCATGATCACTGACATGTTGGGATGGTCGTTTTCGTAGTCATAGCGCATTTCGAGGTCTTCATCGCTGATGCGGGCATACTTCCGCAGAGGAACCTGGACCCTGTCGGGCAGATCCGCGTAGTCGTCCCACGCCTGGACGAATTTACCGTCTTTATCCGCTGAGTTGGCAATCAGGAGTGACAGATGCCGCCCCTCCATATCCTGGGTCACCCCTCGCGCCCAAATAGTAACTTCATATACTTCGCCCATAATGTATTACCTCCTTTATTCAGTAAAAAACTCTGGGTTCCCTAACAGGGTGGTCTCACTATATCCCCCCTTTCTGTTCGGTTTTATCAAGTTCCTCCTTTCTGTTGACCGAGATCAGACTGTTTTCAATATCTTCCAGATGCTCACGCATTATGCCGGCCGCAAGCTCCTTATTCCCCGCTTTCATGGCATTGACCATCTCTTTGTGGCGAACAAGGGATTTTTCCGGCCTTCCCTTTATCTGCAGGTAGTTATCACGACTCTCGCTGAAAAACTCCATGGCGGCGTCCATCATACGCAGAAGAATCCTGTTTTTTGTCGCCTCAGCCAACGCGTAATGAAACGCCCTATCAACATCCGTGCCTGTCCCTCCCCCGGCAACCTGCGATTCCTGATCGGCAAGGATCTCTTCCATCTGGTCAATCTCTTCAGATGTGGCCCGTTCGGCAGCCAGATAGGCGACCTGAGGTTCTATTAACCTCCGTACCTCGAACAGTTCACTCTGCACATCCTTTTCGGAAAGGATTACAGATGCAAAGGGCTTCACCAGCAGCTCGACGGGCTGGCTGGCCACGTATGTCCCGTTTCCCCGCCGGCTTTCCAGAAACCCCTGGCTCTCAAGCGTTCGGAGAGCCTCCCGAAGGGACGATCTGCTTACGCTGAACGTCTCCGCCAACTCCCGTTCCCCCGGAAGCTGATCACCCTCCTTGAGGGTGCCGCTGCTGATCATCTCGGTCACTTTTGCGACGATCTCCTCGTACACCTTCGTCTTCTTAATGGGTTTGACCAACATGGAATATTCTTCCCTCAACCTTTCCGCTTAAAGGCTGACGACGAAATATTAGACAAAGCGGCATGCTGCCGGGCCGCTTCAGCGAAATGATGGGAGGTCAATACACAGCGTGAAAAATCAGCCTCCCCATCGCCTTTCGAACATTCTTCCAGCCCCAACATGATGGCCCTCTTACATGAAGCCTCCAGGTCGGCTCCGGTCCATCCCTCACTCGCATCCGCCAGGGTATCGATATCCACATCGGTATCCAACGGCAGGGACCGCAAATAGGTCTCAAGGATCTCCTGCCTTTCCTCACGATCCGGAAGGGGAAATTCAACGACATAGTCAAAACGTCCGGCTCTGAGCAGGGCCGGCTCCATCAGGTCAATTCGATTCGTTGCGGCAATGACGACAACCCCGAGAGAACCGTGAAGGCCATCCAGTTCCCTGAAAAGCTGGCTGACCATTCTCTGGGATACATTACCCGCATCATCAGCGGAACGCGCCGAGGCGATGGTTTCGATCTCGTCAAAAAACAGGATGCAGGGCGAAGCCTGCTTTGCCCGTTTGAATACCTCCCTGAGTCCCTTTTCAGACTCGCCAACCCACTTCGACAGAAGGGTCGGAGGATCAACGACTATCAGGGTCATGCCCATTTCCCCCGCAAGGGACCTGGCCATCAGGGTCTTCCCGGTCCCGGACGGACCGGAGAAAAGAACCCCCTTGGGCGGACCCAGGCGGGAATTGGCAAAGAGAGACAATCCCTGCAGGGGAAGCTGTACGATCGAACGAAGTTTCCGCTTGATCTCTTTCAATCCCCCGATGTCGTTAAAGGAAAGACGAGGCCGTTCAACCATGAACTCCCGGGTGGAGGTCGGCTCGACTCCCTTGAAGGCCGTCAGGAAATCTTCGGCGGTAACCTCAATGCTTAAACCATTTTTCAGCACCGGCTTTTTGTCCACCTCGAACTTGATCTCCGGCATGATTCGCCGCAGGGTCGCCATGCCTGCCTCCTTACAAAGGGCGGCAATATCGGCTCCCACGTACCCATGGGTGATTTCTGCAAGGCGGTCCAGATCGACATCGGCTGCAAGCGGCATCTTGCGGGAATGGATCTTCAGAATCTGGAGACGGCCCGGTCTATTGGGAACGCCGATGCTGATCTCACGATCGAAACGTCCGGGACGCCGAAGTGCCGGATCGACCAGCTCAGGAAGATTGGTGGCGCCGATAATCACCACATCCCCCCTGGAAACCAGGCCGTCCATCAGGGCAAGCAGCTGGGCGACAACACGTTTTTCAACGTCCCCGATAACCTTGGCCCTCCTCGGGGCGAGAGCATCGATCTCGTCGAGGAAAATGATACTGGGAGCGTTTCTTCGTGCCTCTTCAAATACCTCCCTTAGCTTAGCCTCGCTTTCCCCGTAATACTTATGGATGACCTCGGGACCATTCACGTGGATAAAATGCGCCCTGACCTCACTGGAGATGGTGCGGGCCACAAGGGTTTTTCCTGTGCCCGGAGGCCCTGAGAGGAGGACACCTTTTGGGGGATCAATGCCAAGCTTGGTAAAGAGGTCCGGAAATCTCAACGGAAGCTCTATCATCTCCTTGACACGGCTTAACTCCTTTTCCAGCCCTCCAATATCCTCGTAGGAAATTCTGGCAGCCTTTTCGTGCAAGACATCGGGAGTTTTAAAGGAGATGGAGGTATTGGAAGTTATCAGGAGCGCCCCTCGCGGACTCGCGCCATCAACAATAAAGAATTGGGGCCGCGTACCGAAGAGGGTGACCTGGATTTTGTCGCCAAGCACCACGTACCGCCCTGAAAGCATCTGAAGTATATGGGGGATTTCGGAATCTTTCGGAATTATACTGGCGGTTTCCATAGGTGAGAGCAGGATGCTCTCAGCCGGTTTGAAGGGGACTTTCCGAATTGTACACCATTCATCAACCGAAACGTTGGCATTTTCCCGCGTAATACCGTCTATCTGAATCAGGCTTTGTCCGGAATACTCAGGGGTAGCCTGCGCCGTGCGAGCCACCGTAGACCCGCGGCCGGAAATCATGAGTAGATCGCCGGGAACGGCTCTTATGCTCTTCAACTCCTCGGTATCCACGCGGGCAAACCCCTTGCCCACGTCCTCGATGAACGCTTCGGCTACCCGAAGAGAGAGTTCTTCCCTTGGCCTGATTTTAGCTTCAACTTTCACTTTCCTCTGACACCCCCCGGTTGTTACCGTTCCATAGTGGTATGATGGTACGATGGTATGATGGTACGACCACTGTGGTCAGACCAATACTTAAAGAAAGACGCGCTGTTTGTCAAATAAAAAATCAAACAGTGTTCGCCGGGCAAAAACAGCCCGGCGGAAATCGATCCGTTCCGCTCCTAAACAGGCATAGTTAAATATTACCTGCGCCCGGCGGATCCCGCAACTATTATCGCAATTTTTCCTGGAACGGCGATCCCGCCCTGCCGGGTTGCCCACGCATAATTCTGCACACACAGCGTGGGACCTGGCGGGAGAAATCGGAACATTGTCGAAAGTGGGAAAAGTGGAACAGAGGATTCAACTGAATAACTGAGCCCCCGGTTGGGGGCTCAGGGTAAAAAAATTCTCCACAAAAGGATCTCGCCGCAAAAAGTCGTCAACTGAAAATCTTCATGGCGCAAAGCTTGCCGCACATAGAACATACGTCTTCGAGAACCGGGTGATCGGCAAACCTCCGTTTAAACTCCACCGGATCGAGTGCGTGGTCCATTTGTCCCTGCCAGTCCAGTGTCACCCGGCATCGCGACATGGCAGCGTCCCGGTCTATGGCTCTCCGGTTTCCCCTTGCAATATCCACGGCATGGGCGGCTATACGCGAGGCCATGACTCCGTGCCTGACGTCGTCCACATTGGGTAGGCCGAGATGCTCGGCGGGAGTGACATAGCAGAGAAAATCGGCTCCCGCCATCCCTGCGATGGCGCCGCCGATGGCCCCGGTAATATGATCATACCCCGCTCCAACATCGGTCACGAGCGGTCCAAGGACGTAAAAGGGAGCCCCGTGGCACAACCTCTTCTGGAGCACGACGTTGGTCTCAATCTGATGCAGAGGAATGTGACCGGGCCCCTCCACTATCACCTGGACACCGGCATCCCAGGCCCTGATAGTCAGTTCTCCCAGCGTGACGAGTTCCTCTATCTGGGCGGGGTCGGTGGCGTCCGCAAGGCTTCCAGGGCGCAGCCCATCACCAAGGCTGATCGTGACATCGTGTTCCTTCAGGATCGTCAGCAGGTCGTCGTAATACGTGTAAAGCGGATTCTCCTTCCCTTCCCTCTCCATCCATGCGGCAAGAAGCGATCCCCCACGGCTGACTATGCGGGTCACCCGGGCTGAACTGCGAACCTTCGCCACCGCCGACCTGGTGACGCCGCAGTGCAGGGTTACGAAATCCACCCCGGCTTCCGCGTGTTTCCTTACGGCATCGAAAAGATCGTCGGGAGTAATACAGGATGGGTCTCCGTTTCTTTCGTAGGCGCTCACTGCCGCGTCATAGATAGGAACCGTTCCCACCGGAACGGTGGAACGCTTGATGATCTCCTTCCGCAATCCCTCCATGTCACCGCCCGTGGAAAGATCCATAATGGCGTCGGCACCGGCGTCAATAGCCGCCTCCAGCTTGGCGAGCTCCTGGTCCGGATCGTTGCATGCCAGACTGGTTCCAAAGTTGGCGTTGACCTTGACGGTAAACGGGCCCCCTATTCCTTTGGGCTTCAGGGACGTGTGGGCAGGGTTGGCCGGAATGGCGGCCGTCCCGGCGGCAAGAACCTCAATCACCTGGTCCGTGGAGACTTCCTCGTCCTCCGCGACCTGCCTCATTATCTCCGTGGTGCGCCCTTCAAGGGCGGCTATTCTCTGGGTGCTCATCGATTAATCTCCAGTTCCCAGGGGACGTAGTTAAGTTGTTAAGTTGTCCGGTTGAGGGCTGTTTTTTTAAAGAGATTTTGAATCCTGACTTAACAACTTAACTATGCCCCCCATAAAATACAGCCCCTATGATAGCTATTATTCTATCAGAAAGCGGGGAAGGTAACACAGTTGAAAAGAATAATGAAGGATTGTTTTTCGGTTGTTCACCTCATGGGCAAAGCTCTCACGGGGGTTTTGTCTCTTCCCTTAAACGCCATAATATGAGAAGTGTCGGCCCGTGTTGCAGGGAGGAGAATCGACAACCATACCGGAGGATACATGGGTATTTATGGAAAATATTTTCTCCCAAGATTAGTGCACCTCACCTGCGGAGGAGCGCCGCTTATGAAACAGCGGAAAAAAGTCGTTCCGATGGCGGAAGGCCTGGTGCTGGAGATCGGGATAGGGTCCGGGCTCAATATTCCTTTTTACTCAAGCGACCGTGTCCGCCGATTATGGGGTCTGGATCCATCCCGTGAGTTATGGGCCATGGCGGAAAAAAGCGTGGAGACCGCCGGTTTTGATGTTCAGTTCATCCAGGGGTCAGCCGAAAAAATTCCGCTTGATGACGCCAGTATGGACACGATATTAGTAACATATGCCCTCTGTACGATTCCGAATATCCTTCCGGCCCTTGGGGAAATGCGCCGTGTTCTGAAGCCTCGCGGAAAGCTCATATTCTGTGAGCACGGATCAGCGCCCGATCAAGGGGTCTTGCGGTGGCAGAAACGGATAAATCCTCTCTGGAAAATGGTCAGCGGCGGCTGCCACCTTGACCGTCCTATCCCATCGCTCATTGAACGGTCGGGGTTCAGAATTGAGATGATTGAATCCATGTATATACCCGGCTGGAAACCCGCGAGTTTTAACTACTGGGGTTCGGCCACGCCTTCCCCACCGTGATGCACCATCTCCCGAATCTCAAGGTTTTAGCTTCCCGGGGCATTTTCTTTCGGAAGATCAGTCAGTGGGGCTTCCTGCTCTGGTGTATTTTTATCGGGGTGCGTTTCGGGATTTTCGTCCATCGGTACCGTCTGGGGGGTACGCCGGGATTTCCGAGACCTCCATCAGTGGAGGCTTTCCTCCCCATCGGGTCACTTGTCGGTCTCAGGCATCTTTTTTCGACCGGAGTGATTCACCCCGTTCATCCCGCGGGTATTATCCTCCTCATGACCTTTTTCGGAATGAGCCTCGCCGCCAAGAAATCCTTTTGTTCCTTCATCTGCCCGGTGGGCACTTTGTCCGAGCGGCTCTGGAAGGGGGGAGAAAAACTGTTCGGCCGCACCTGGCATCCGCCAAAGCCGGTTGACATTCCCCTGAGATCAGCCAAATACCTTCTTCTTTACCTCTTTATCAATATTATCTTCTTCAAAATGCCGGCTGCCGGGATTCTCCCCTTTCTCAATGGGCCCTATTGGGCAGTGGCCGACGTCAAGATGTTCGATTTTTTCGTGCACATCTCCCCTTTTGCCGCTGGAATCATTCTGGCCCTCGCTGTTCTTTCCCTCCCGTTGAAAAATTTCTGGTGCCGCTATCTGTGCCCCTACGGCGCTCTGGTGGGGCTTTTTTCCCTGCTCAGTCCCTGGAAAATACGTCGCAACGGGGAAAACTGCACGGAGTGCGGATCATGCGCCCGGTCATGCCCATCCTACCTCCCTGTGAACAGGAAAACTGTGGTTCGGTCGGTCGAATGCACCGGCTGTCTGACCTGTGTCAGCAATTGTCCGGAAGATAAAGCCCTGTCCATGTCCCTGCCCTTCTGGAAAAAACCTCTGCCGGTCTGGGGCTTCCCCTCCTTTGTCCTGTTTCTTTTCACCCTGGGGGTGGGATGGGGAATGATGGCGGGACATTGGCAGACATCCCTTACCCCCGCGGACTATAGAACCCTTATCCCCCTGGCCGCCGGGCTTTCCCATTAAAAAGGGGGAGCCGACGCTCCCCCTTTCCCTGCCGGATCTTTCCTGTCCATCTTACTCTACTTCGGACTTAGCTCTCCTGAGAAAATAATTCCGGGCTTTCAACAGGCTGCCGGCGATCAGGGCTACAAAAACGGTTGCGGCACAAAATATCAGGGCGATCACTGCCATTGTGGTGATAAATTCCAACATTTCAGGTTCCTCCCTTCGAAATTAATCTGAAGTCTTAAAGAACCTCAGAAACCGTGCTTTTGGACCTGGAGCGGCTGAGCTTGAAAATACCGCCTATTACAAGAGCGACCAGGCCGGAAACAACGCCAAACACCAGGGCCATTATTACCAGCATCATCAGGAACTCCAACATTTTAAACACCTCCTTCAGGTAACTATTACTTCTAAGCTTGTGTATAATTTAACAAGCTACCCGGTACATGTCAAGCTTTTTTTTGTGATCTTTTCCACAATCGCTTATAATTAGGCCAAAACATATAACAAGAAAGAACTTTCACTAATAAAACCCTCTGTCACGACCCCTTGCAGCACCTTTCTATCCCTCCGGAACCGTGCCGTTAACATTCCCCTCTTTTTGAGATATAGTCTCGTTCTGTGCCATGGCGCCGCCATGGCCTTCACATCCTGGAGTGGGCATAAAATAAGCCACCTTCCGTATTCTTCCTCCCCCTTGAGGGGGAGGACCAGAGGTGGGGGTGGAACCTGGCGAAGAGACTTTTTACGAGGTCATCAAGCCTGACCGAAAGGTGAATATGGCCCAAAAACATAAACAGGAATCCCAGTCGATCAGGGGGATGTTCTCATCCATAGCCGGGCACTATGATCTGCTCAACCACATTCTGAGCCTGGGAGCGGATATCCGCTGGCGGAAGGATATGGTCAAGGAGGTGCATGGACAGGGCAAAGCCCCCATCCTGGACCTTGCAACCGGGACCGGCGATGTGGCTTTGACTCTGGTCAGAAACATCCCGGGAGAAATAAAAATCGTGGGCGTGGATTTCACCATTCCCATGCTCGACCAGGCTGCGGCGAAGGTTCGCACGGGAGGAAAGGGAAGGATCACCCTTACGGCAGGTGACGCCATGGCCCTGCCATTTCCGGACTGCACCTTCAGCGCCGTCACCATCGCCTTCGGTCTCCGTAACCTACCCGACAGGCCGACAGGGCTAAATGAAATGTTCCGGGTGCTCAAGCCGGGGGGCCGTGTCATCGTCCTGGAGTTCTCCCCAATGGACCATCGACTCTTAGGTCCCCTCTTTCGATTCTACTTCCACCATGTCCTCCCCGTTCTGGGAGGCATGATTTCCGGCAGATCAGGGGCATACCGTTATCTTCCCAGCTCGGTGGACTCCTTTCCAAACCCCGGAGACCTGAGTGAAAAGATGTCCGAGACCGGCTTCGAGCAGGTAAGGTTCCGCCCCCTCACTTTCGGCATCGCCTTTCTTCACGTTGGGGAAAAACCGGCCTGTTAAGTGGGCGCGTTGATGACTTCCTAAAAAGTCGTCATTATTCAGCCCAACAGGACCTGACCGAGGTACATCACGATGCCGCCCACAACCATGGTCAGGATCAAACTCCTGGTTTTAACCGCTACGGCGAAACTAAGCAGGAGAGCCCAGACCGATGGGTTCGCCGGAGTCAGGTCCATGGCGCCGCCGGAGGTGACAGCCCCAGGGAGGATAAGGGCGGAGAGGATGGCCGGGGGCAGGTAGCGAAGCCACCTCATCAGACGGTCCGGGAGGGCGGCCTGGGACAGGGCGGCGAGGGGGATAAGTCTGGGTAGGTAGGTAACGGCGCCCATGCCCAGGAAAATAAATATGAGTCGTCTGGTTTCCATGGTCAATTCAGCTCCGCCACACCCCCACCAACGGTCTCCAGTACCAGGCCCACCGTCGCGGCCACTATGGAAGCGGTAATAATATGCCACGTGCCTCCCATGAAGGTTGAAAAAAACACGGAGAGGGCCGCGGCCCCGACAGCGACCACAAGTTGGAGCCTGTCGGAAATCTGGAGGACCAGCAGGCCCACGAACATGGAGTAAAGGGCAAAACCCAGGCTGTTCTGGAGAACCCCGGGGACCAGGTATCCGGCGTAGGCGCCCGCAACGGTGCCTGTGACCCAACTCGCATAGGCAATGTAGTTCAGGGCCAGACTGTATCGGCAATCCGCCTCCTTACGCTGAAACCTTCCGATGGATATGGCGAAGGTCTCATCCGTCACGCCCCACGCAATCAGGGGGATGACCAGACGCCTGACCTTCGTGAAGTAAGGCGACAGGGAGGCGCTCATGAGCACGTGCCTCAGATTGACAAAGAATGTGGTAAGAACAACCTCGAAGGGTGTGGCGCCTCCCGCCAGCAGGCCAACCGCGATGAACTGGCTCGCCCCCGCAAAAACCACAAGAGACATGAAGACAGCGGCGAAAAGCCCCATGCCGCTCTGGCGGGCGATAATGCCATAGGCGGCTCCCATTGGAATGTACCCGAGAATAATGGGCGTGGCATCGGTCAGAGCCCTTCGAAAGGGGACCGAGGGTGCATCACGGTCCTTCTCGGAGACGCCGGAATTCACGCACCGACCCAGTATATAAACACGGCCACAGCCAAAGGAATGGTCAGGTTGTCATCGAATGGGCTAGGCAGGGCTTCGGCCACCGTCCCCACAACCGAGGCGCCCAACAGAATCCACGCCGGGTAAGGAAAGGCACCGGGGGCAAATCCGGCAACACAAAAAATGGTCAGGAAACTCACAATAAAACAGGCCAGGCTTCCCTCCAGGGACTTTTTCCCGAACCTGACCCGCCCTATCCACTTTCCGACAAGGATGGCCGCTCTATCACCGACGACCAGGGGAATTACCGCCAGGAGGGCGACCTCTTTTTGAAAAAGGAGAAAAGTAAGGAATATTCCCCCTGTGAAGGGAAGTGCTCCGGTCACACGGAATCGCTCGGACGGACGCATGAACACCCCGAGCCACGTTGCTGTAAGACCGTCGACAACGGGGGATGTCTTCCGCCCCGCCTCCACTGCGACGGCGGCAAGGAAGATTATTCCCAGTACGACCCGGTTGGACGGGACCGGCAGTCCATACCCCAGGATGGCGAGCAGGGCACCGCCGCCCACGTGGAGTATGGTCCTGGGAATCTCGGCCCGTAATTCACGGAGCGCCACACTATCCGCCTACAGGTCTTTGCGGTAAATCCGGTAGGTCTTGTAATGAGTAGCGGAGAATACCTTGTTGATAGTTTCGTTTACCAGGGTGTTGTCCTCGAGAATCCATGAAAATTCCCCGTACCGATATCCCTTCTCAATACCGGCGCGCAGAGTGGCCGCGAACAGGGGCGCTTCGAGCCCACGTTTTCGGAACTTCTCCCTCACACCCAGAGTTATACACCTACCCGTCCGTATCCTCTTCGCCGCCCTTATTGCCCGGAAAACACCCCATGGAGTCATCCGGCCATCGAGTACCTTCAGGACCTGGTTGTAGTCCGGAAGGCTCATGATAAAGCCCGCCGGTTCGTCACCGATGAATGCAAGGATGGTAAGTTCCGGAACGATGATCGGTTTAAGATCCTTGGCCATCTGATCCATCTCGGCATCGGTCATGGGAACGAACCCCCAGTTCTTTTCCCACGCATCGTTATAGATGGCTTTTACCACCTCGATCTCCCGGGCAAAACGCTTCATGTCCACCGGCCGGGTTACAAGGTCTTTTTCTCGTTTCTCGATCCGTTTTGTAAGCTTCTCCAGCCTGGGAGGGATGGTCCGGGGGGTATTGAAGGAATAGGCATAAAGGTCCTTGGCCTTTGCGTACCCTGCGTCCTCGATCAGATCCATGTAGTAGGGGGGGTTGTAGGTCATCATCACCAAGGGTGAAGACATAAAGTTGTCCACCAGCAGGCCGCACTCCTCATTGGTGCTGGGGTTCATGGGTCCCATGACGAATTCAGCGCCCTTTCCCCGGAGCCACCCCTCCGCCGCAGCAAACAGCACCGAGGATATGCCCGGATCGGGAAACGCCTCGAAAAACCCGAAAAACCCCGCTTTCTCGTCGTGAAACCTGTTGTGGTTGTGGTTGATAATGGCCGCTATACGGCCAACGGGCTGTTCACCGTCCTTTACAAGGAAAAGTTTTCGTTCGGCGTGCTGGAAAAAGGGGTGTTTAAGGGAAAGGAGTTTCGCGACCTCCCTCCTTAAGGGCGGGACCCAGTAGGGGTCATCCCGATTGATGGCCCAGGGAAGCCCGATGAAGTCGCGATGGGCGCTTCCGCTTTCGGCGTCAACTACTTTAAGACTCATCATGGATTGTCACCCTATCAGCCCGACGTCCCGCCCCACCTTCACGAAAGCGTCCATGACCCTGTTGAGGTGCTCCTCGGTGTGGGTGGCCATGTAGCTGGTGCGGATGAGTGCCCTGTCCGCCGGAGTGGCCGGGCTGACCACCGGATTGGTGAAGACGCCTTCCTCGAGCAGCATGAGGCTCATTCTGAAAGCGAGCAAATCGTCTCCCACCACGATAGGGATAATGGGAGTGGCGGCGTGGCCCACGTCAAAACCGCGGGACCGGAATTCCTCCAGCATCCAGTTCGTATGATTCCACAACCTTTCCCGACGCTCGGGTTCATCCTCAATAATGTCCAGGGCCACGCTTACCGCAGCGACACTGCCCGGACTCAGACTGGCGGAAAAGATCATGGAGCGGCTGGAGTGTTTCAGATAATCCACTATTTTCTGAGAGGCCGCCACAAACCCGCCGATGGTCGCCAGGGATTTGCTGTAGGTCCCCATAATGACGTCCACCTCATCCTCCATGCCGAAATGCTCACTGGTCCCTCTTCCCGATTCACCCAGGACGCCCACACCGTGCGCGTCGTCCACCATGATCCCGAAATCGTGTTTCCCCCTCAGGGCAATAATCTCGGACAGGGGAGCGATATCGCCCTCCATGGAAAAAACACCGTCCACGATGATCAGCTTGTTCCGATCCCGCTCGCTATCCAGAAGCCGGTCCAGATCCTCCACGTCGTTGTGGCGGAACTTCCTTATCTCCCCATAACTCAACTTGCATCCATCCACGATAGAGGCGTGATTCTGACGGTCGCTGACGGCAACATCCCCCCTGCCCACAAGAGCTGATATAACACCGAGGTTGGTCTGATAACCGGTTGCAAAAACCAGCGCGGCTTCCTTGCGGAAAAACCTTGCCAGTTTTTCCTCCAGCTTTACATGGATATCCAGTGTCCCGTTGAGAAAACGCGAGCCGGCACACCCCGTGCCATACTTCCGGGTTGCCTCAACGGCGGCCTCCTTGACCTTGGGATGAGAGGTAAGACCCAGATAGTTGTTGGAACCGCACATGATTATCTTTTTCCCGTTTATAATCACTTCCGGATCCTGCTGTGACTCGATAACCCTGAAATAGGGGTACAGACCAGCCTCGCGCACCTGTTGGAGCCGTTCGAGCTGACAACACTTGTCGAAAATTCCCACTTTCATCCTCCTCGTTGGTCTTACCTGATCCAGTTGTTCTCCCTGTACCATCGAGCTGTCTGCGAAAAACCATCCTTGATGCTGATCTCAGCCTGGAACGAAAGATCCCTCAACGCTTTGGCGGAACTGCACACCCAACCGGGCGCGGCCAGCTCCCTGGCCTTGTCCCTGTTAAAAACGGGCATCCGGCCACGGATCCTTCCCCATGCCTCGGAAAGACCCGCCGCCACGCTCACAAGGGCTGGTGAAATCCTCACCCCCCTTACCTTTTTTCCGAGAGCCTCCGAAAGGAACCGAGGCATATCGGAGATCCTGACTGTCTCATGCCCGGTGATGAAGTAGGCTTCACCGGGACCGCCGTAACACGCGGCGCGATAGATTCCCTTTGCCAGGTCCTCCACATGAACGAGACTGATACGCGCTCCGCTGTTAATGATGGGAAAGAATCCCCTGTTTCCCATGCGAAAGAAGGGGAGAATCTCCCTGTCCCTCGGGCCGTACACGGCGGGGGGTCTGACAATCACGATCGGCCGGCCCGAGGCGGCCTCCAGAGCTCTTTCCCCCTCAAGCTTGCTCATCCCGTAAGAGGTAATGGGCGCCGGAGAATCCTCCTCTGTAACCTCCCCATCCGCTTCACTGGGCCCGGAAGCCGCCAGGCTTGAAACGTAGACCAAAACGGTGGTTTTTCCCCCACTTAGACCAACCGCCTTCACAAGGCTCCGGCACCCGTCCGCGTTAACCCTGAAGTATTCCTCCCGGCTTCCCGCTGCAACGAGGCCGGCAAGGTGAAATACCGCGTCGACACCGGCGACGCCGGCCGCAAGAGCCTCGTCAGAGGCCAGATCACCCTGTATAATCTGAACAGGCCGCCCCGCCAGCCACCTGAGCTTGGACGGCCTCCTGACCAGGCAGCGTACCTTCACCCCCTGCTTAAGAAGATGGTCCACCAGGTGGCTTCCGATAAATCCTGTTCCACCGGTTACGAAGCAGGAACGGATATCCCGGTCAATCATGAAAAAACGTACCACATCGGTAGAAGAACGGTCAATGTTGATGACTTTGCAAAAGTCATCAACATCAATGGGCCTCCGCCCAGTTCGCGCCTGTTCCCAAATCAACAACAAGCGGGACCTGCAGCGCTGCAACCTTCTCCATGCCATCCCTGACGATCTCACAGGTCCGGGCGAGATGATCCTCGGGTACCTCGAAAACAAGTTCATCGTGAACCTGAAGTATCATCCTCGCCTCCGGGACCCGTTCCCCCAGTTCCCCGTGGATCGCGATCATGGCCACCTTGATGAGATCCGCCGCCGTCCCCTGAATGGGAGTGTTTACCGCCATACGCTCCCCGAGCTGCCTCTGGTTTGGATTGGCACTCGTGAGCTCCGGGAGGTAGCGTCGCCGGTTCATGAGCGTCATGACGTATCCGTTCGTCCTGGCTTCTTCCAGCGTCCGATCAATATAGGCCTTTACCCCCGAATAGACGTCAAAGTATCCATCGATGATCTCCGCGGCCTCTTTCGGATGGACTCCAAGCTCCTTTGACAGCCCGAAAGCGCTCATCCCGTAGATGATGCCGAAATTTATGACTTTGGCCCGCCTTCTCAGCTCAGGTTCCACATCCTCGCCGGCACCGAGCACCTGCCGGGCGGTTCTGGCATGGACGTCCTCGCCCTTGCGAAACGCCTCCAACAGCTCCGTGTCCCCGGAAAGGTGGGCAAGGATTCTCAGCTCGATCTGGGAGTAGTCCGCCGACAACAGGACACTTCCCTCCGGCGCGACAAACGCCCCGCGTATCCTTCTGCCAAGCTCGGTCCGGATCGGGATGTTCTGCAGGTTGGGATTGGAGCTCGAAAGCCTGCCTGTGGCAGTGGCGGTCTGGTTGAACGAGGTGTGGATCCTCCCGGTCTCCGGGTTGATGAGGGCGGGAAGGGCATCAAGGTAGGTGGATTTGAGCTTCGCCATGCTCCTGTACTCGAGCACCATGGCCGGCAGGTGATGTTTTGAGGAAAGTTCGATAAGGACATCACTGCTGGTGGAGTATCCTGTCTTGGTTTTCTTGAGCGCGGGGAGCTTCAGGACCTCGAACAGAACATGGGAAAGCTGTTTGGGAGAACCGACGTTGAAGGGTCTGCCGACCTCCATGTGAATTT
The DNA here is from genome assembly GCA_013151915.1 of Deltaproteobacteria bacterium. Taxonomy (NCBI): domain Bacteria; kingdom Pseudomonadati; phylum Myxococcota; class Myxococcia; species Deltaproteobacteria bacterium. The sequence continues at coordinate 98,343 of JAADHJ010000044.1, read as the reverse complement.
TTGCCTCCAGCTCCTTGAGCCTGTCCAAAAGCTCCGAGGATAGATCCAGAAGAGGCCGGATATCCAGCAGCACCCCGACCATCTCCATCTCCTTGAGAACCCGAACCAACGGCATCTCCACATTCTGGAACAGATCGAGAAGCTCCATCCTCTCGAGGTCCTCCAGCAGGGGCTTCAGTGCCCTGAAAGTTACGTCGGCGTCCTCGCACGAGTATATCCCTGCTTCTTCCACCGGGACATCGGAAAACAGTATCCGCTTTTTCCCCTTCTTGGTGACCTCATCGTAGGAGATCATGGTGTGGTTGAGCCGCTCCGCGGAGATCTCCGAAAGGCTGTGGGACCGTCTGGAAGGGTTAACCAGGTAGGAAGCGATCATCGTGTCCCATCGAACGCCTTCAAGCGCCCAGCCGGAACGCGCAAGCACCTTCATGTCGTACTTGACGTTCTGTCCGACCTTGTGGATGGACGGGTCACCGAGAACGGGGCCGAGAATCTCCCTGGCCCGTGGTTCAGGTATCTGCCGGGGAACCCCGAGGTAGCTGTGTGTCAGGGGTACATAGGCAGCCCGGCCCGGTTCCCATGAAAGGGAGATGCCCACCAGGCGGGCTTTCATGGCATCTCTGTCGGTTGTCTCCGTGTCCACCGCCAGAATATCGACACCCCGAAGACGCCCGGCCAGATCTATCAATTCCTCCTCGCTGCCGATGATATGGTAACCCTCGCGGCCAAGGCTTGTCTGCGGCGTCAGTCCCCTGATAAGGCTGGTAAAACCAAGTTCCTGGAAGATCGTCCGGAGGGACTCCACATCAGGCCCGCAGGCCGTAAGATCGTCCATGGTAATACGAAGATCAACATCCCTGTCGAGGGTTACCAGCGATAGGGCCAGTCGGACAGCGTCTACCCCGGAAGCAAGATTCCGGCCGACCTTACCATCAATCTCATCTTTTCTTTCGATGAGGCCCTCCAGGGTACCGTAGGCGGATATGAGCTTCCCCGCGGTTTTTGGACCAACGCCCGGCAGTCCCGGAACATTGTCGCTTGTGTCGCCCGCCAGGGCGAGGGCATCCGGGACCCGCTCAGGGTCCACGCCAAAGCGTTCCCGGACCTCCTCAACCCCGATCCACTTTTCCTTCATGGTATCGAGCATGCGGACACGCCCGGAGACCAACTGCATGAGATCCTTGTCCGACGAAACGACGACGGTACTGTCCACCTTCCCGGACCAACGTTTTACGAGGGTGGCAATGATGTCGTCGGCCTCGAACCCCTCCTTTTGCAGGGCCGGGATATTGAACGCATCAATGAGTTCTTCAATGCGCGGCAGCTGAACCCTGAGATCTTCGGGCATGGGGGGGCGGTTGGCCTTGTATTGCGGGTATCGTTCGTGGCGGAATGTGGGCCCTTTGGAATCCAGGACTATGGCAACGTAGGTCGGCTGATGATCCCGCAGAATCTTCAGCAGCATATTGGCAAAGCCGAACACGGCATTTGTGGGAAAACCATCCCTTGTGGACAGGCCGCGTATGGCGTGATAAGCGCGATAGATATAGGAACTGCCGTCAATAAGATAGAGACTAGACAACAGTTACCCAGGCCCTGTGGTTCGGGTCCTTCCCGTGGACAGCCTTGAAGTAGGCCTCCTGAATGGCCCGGGTCACAGGTCCCGGTCTGCCTTTTCCAATGGATCTGTCATCCACCTCCCGTATGGGGGTAACCTCGGCGGCCGTACCGGTGAAGAATGCCTCGTCCGCCACGTACAGCTCGTCCCTGGTGAACCTGGCCTCCGTAACCCGGTATCCCAACTCCTTCGCGAGGACAAAGACCGTATCCCTGGTGATCCCCTTGAGAATGGAGGTCAGGGATGTTGTCCTGACCTCCCCGTCCCGGACGATAAACAGGTTTTCCCCGCTCCCCTCGCTGACGTACCCATCGGTATCGAGCATGATCGTCTCGTCGTAACCGGCCTGGTGGGCCTCCATCTTGGAGAGGATGGAGTTGACGTAGGCCCCGTTGACCTTGGCCTTTGTCATCTGGCTGTTGACGTGGTTGCGCGCGAAAGAGGAGATCTTCGTCCGGATACCATTTTCCAGCCCATCCTCGCCCAGGTAGGCCCCCCAGGACCAGGTCGCGATGAAGACACCCACCGGATGGTCCTGTTGGACCAGGAGACCCATGGGGCCGTCCTTCAGGTAGACCACGGGTCTGATATAACCGTCCTCGAGCCCATTGACCTTTACGACATCAAGGTGGGCATTCCAGATGGTATCCCAGTCATAGGGGATCTCTATCCTGCATATTTTACAGGAATCGTAGAGCCTCCTTACATGGTCTTCGAGACGAAATATCCCGGGGCCCTCCGGTGTTTTGTAGAAACGGATACCCTCAAAGAACCCCATGCCGTAGTGCAGGGTGTGGGTCAGTACATGTACCTGGGCGTCGGCCCAGTCAACCATCCCACCGTTCATCCAGATTTTAGCCACCGGTACAACCATGAATAATCCTCCCTAAAATATCCTGGTAAGCCTTCCTGACCTGCTCCCTGGTGTCCTGTACATCATGGAGAAACTCCCCCGCTTTTTCACCTTTCCCGGTATACCCGAGCGTCCTGGCAAGTGGTTTGACCTTTTCCTCATCCAGGGGTACCCGATGGTCGGGTCGGTCGCTGTGGAGGTGGGAACGATCCTCGATTTCTCTGTAAAAGAGATACGAGCGGCGCAGGATATTATACTGTTTTTCATCCACAAGTCCAGTTTCACGAATGGAATCCAGGGCATGGAAGGTCGAGGTGGAACGGATCCGAGGATACCTTTTGCCATAGGTCAACTGGAGCGCCTGGACCGCGAATTCAATGTCCACCAACCCTCCCCGTCCGGCTTTGATGTCAAGGTAATCCCCTTTGCCCTCATCTGCAATTTCATTTTCCATTCTCTGCCTGACGCGCATGATTTCGGAAAGATCCTGCCTGCCGGCAGGGCGGGTATATATAAGTTCGTCCAAGGTCTTTTCTATCTCATGGGAGAGCTCCCGGTTCCCGGCCACCCAGCGGGCCTTGATCAACGCCTGGCGCTCCCACACCATTGCCTCCTCGAGGTGATAGCGCCTGAATGCCTCGAGGGTTGTCACCAGGGGTCCAGAGTGACCGGAAGGTCTGAGCCTCATGTCAATACGGTACAGCACACCCTCCCCTGTGGGGCTGGTGAGGATGGTAATCATCCGCTGCGCTACCCGGGTGTAATCCTCCCTTTCCTTTTCTGCCCCCTCGAACAGGAAAATCAGGTCCAGGTCGGAGCTGTAGTTCATCTCCCCCCCGCCCATCTTTCCCATGGCTACTACTCCAAAAGAGCCGGATGGTTTTTCACCCCGGGCGACCACGTGCCTGACGGCCAGGTCGAAGGAGGTCTGAAGAAGGGTTTCGGCAAGGAGAGTCAGCTCCCCGTTGATACCGGGCAGGTCCCTTAATCCAAGCAGGTCGCCCAGACCGATGCGAAAGATCTCCCCGTTGCGATATCTCCTCAGCATGACCAGCTCGTCCTCGAAGGAAGGGCTTGAAAGCAGCACTCCCCTTACCTCATCCTCCATGATCTCAGCCGGCTTGGAGGCGGAAAGATCGGTCCCCATCACCATCAGGTCAAGCAGGTCAGGCTGGCGGATGAGAAGGCTGGAAAGGAATGGACTGGAACCGAAGAGAACAGCCAGCAAACGGATTGATTCGGGATTGCCGGCCAGCATGGAATAGTAGGAGGCTCTCGCCCCTACCCTGCCGATGAACCGGTTCAGATTGACAAGAACAGCATCCGGATTCGGCACCGACTTTAGTTCATCGAGAAGACGTGGAGCAATGCGTCTTAAAAGGTTCCGACAGACATCTGAAAAATGGCCATACGCGGGGCCGTCCCTGAGGAGGAGGAGGTTTCGATACCCCTCCTCCGGGTCGGAAAAACCGGCCGTCTTCAGTTCGTTTACGGCCTCTTCCCGGGTCAGATTTTCCCTCAACAGGTTCGATTCACACGTCCCCTCCGTGGCCCCGTGGCCCTTTTCGGTGAAGAACAGACGTTCATAACAGGTCCGCACATTTCCGGCAACCCTGCTCAATGTTCCGTCAAACGCATCCGGATCGCCCCGGCCATCCCGAAAAAAGCCCATGACATAGGCCAGCCTTTCAAGCCCCTCCGGATCCCGCGGCAAAGTGTGGATCTGGCGTTCCTCCACCAGTTGAACCCGGTGTTCCACCGTTCGAAGGAAGATGTAGGCATCCCGCAGGGTACTCGCGTCCCTCTCGGTCAGGAACCCGTTTCTCATCAGCCGGTCAAGGGCTCTCAGAGTGTTTTTCTCCCGGATAGCGGGGTTTCGACCGCCGTGGATAAGCTGCAGGCTCTGGACCAGAAACTCGATCTCCCTGATCCCGCCGCGGCCCAGCTTGATGTCTGTGACCCCGGGCGGAGCCCTGCTAACCTGCCGATCGATCTTCTCCTTCAGAAGGCCGATCTCCTCAATGGCCGTATAATCAAGATGCCTCCGATAAATAAAGGGGGTCATCAGGTCAAGAAAATCCTCCCCAAGCCGCTGGTCGCCGCCTACCGGTCTGGCCTTCAGCAGGGCAAGCCTGTCGGTGGTCCTTCCCCACGACTGGTAGTACACCTCCAGGCTGGAGAGGGAATAGGCGATCTCGCCGGCCTCCCCTTCGGGCCGGAGACGAAGGTCCACGCGGAACACCATTCCTTCGGCGGTTCGTTCGTTAAGGAGATGCGTGACGGTTTCCCCCAGCTTGACGTAGAACCTGTGGTTGTCGATAGCATCGCGGTAGCCGCCGGAAGCGGACCGCCTTCCGGTGGTCATCCCCTCATGAGACGAATAGAGATAAAAGAGGTCCACGTCTGAACTGTAGTTAAGCTCTTCCCCTCCGAGTTTTCCCATTCCAAGTACACAGAATTTTCCCGGCCGGGTAGTTTGCAGGCTGCTCACATGCAGGGGGATACCATGCCTCGCCTTCAGATGGGTCGTGGCCACCTGGACCGACACATCTATTGAGGCCTCGGCGAGGTTGGAAATGTCGTGGACGGTTTCCTCCAGGGTCGCGACCCCCAACAGGTCTCTGGCACCGATCCGGAGCATCTCCCTGTACTTGTTGGCCCGGAGTATCAACGAGGCATCTTCTATGGAGACATCACCCCTGATTTTACCCTCCAGCTCCTCCCGCATGGACGAGGAGTACCTGGTCCCGGCTAATCCCACCTCCCGCATGAGCCAGACATAATTCTCCGGGGATCGGATAATCAATGAGGACAGGAAGTTACTGTATCCGAAAATCGACAGAAGGGACCTGAGACCGTCGGGGTCTTCCATAAGGGAGAGGAAGTTGGGATCGTCGGTTATGGACAGAACTCTGGCCAGCCGATTGAGGGCGGCCGGGGGATCCGCTGTTTCCAGGACGCTGCTCACGGCCCGGTGGACAAAGCCTTCCGACAGGCCTTTGGAAGCGGCCATATCCGTGAGAGATTGAAAAAGAGGGGCCAGAGAAGCGGCGTCGGCGATCCTGCCGCTGTGCTTTACGAGAGAGATGAGGGACCTGCCGTCTCCCTTGGACATAGGCTGTTACCCGGACTCCAGAAGCCCTGACAGGCCCTGGTCGAGGGGCGGTGTCATGATTCCACGCTCCGTGATGATGGCGGTAACCAGATTCGCCGGGGTCACATCGAAGGCAGGATTGAATACGGCGATCCCATCGGGGGCCCATGACAGGTTCCCATATCCGGTAACCTCGGCCGGAGAACGTTCCTCGATGGGGATAGACGCACCGGATGCTATTGAGAGATCAACCGTGGACGTTGGAGCCGCCACCACGAAGGGAATCCGGTGATAGTGAGCCAGAACAGCCAGGCTGTAGGTCCCGATCTTGTTGGCGACATCCCCATTGGCCGCGATACGGTCCGCACCCACGATTACGAAATCCACCCTGCCTGAGGCCATTAGAGAGCCGGCCACATTGTCGGTGATAAGGGTAGCGGGGATTCCATCTTCCACCATCTCCCACGCCGTCAACCGTGCCCCCTGCAGAACCGGACGGGTTTCGTCCACCCAGACCATGGAAACCCTGCCGTCACCGGCCGCCGAACGGATAACACCAAGGGCGGTCCCGTACCCGGCGGTGGCCAGGGCTCCGGCGTTGCAGTGGGTGAGGATTCTTGCATTATCGGGAACCAGCCGTGCCCCCAGGTCCCCAATGCGGCGGCATGCGGCCAGGTCCTCCCTGAAAATGGCCATGGCCTCGGCTTCCAGTGCCTCCTTGACCCAGGAACAGTCCCGATCCTCAGTCTCGGACAGCAGGCGTCCCATACGCTCTATGGCCCAAAAGAGGTTGACCGCGGTGGGACGGGCAGACGCCATCTCCACAGAGGCGGCTTTCACCTGAACCCCGAGTTCAGCGGGGTCCGCGCCGGAATAATTGGCCGCGGCCATGACCAGAGCGAAGGCGGCCGCACACCCTATCGCCGGGGCGCCGCGTACCACCATGGACCTGATAGCCTCGGTAACCCCATGGGGGTCGGAGTACCCGCGATAGACCCGCTCAGCGGGGAGGAGGGACTGGTCAAGAAGGGTCAGAACCTTTTTTGATGGATCCCAGAATATGGGCCTGATCTCACTCATTTTCACTTCACGTTTCCGATGCCGGAACCCAAAGTCCAGAGTCCAAGGTCCAGAGTCCAGAATACATCGATACTCCCATGCTCCCCTACTCCCATACACGCCCCGTCAGGGACGTCAGAAGCGCTTCTATTCCGACAGTAATTCCCTTAATATCTCGTTGACAATTTTGGGATTCGCCTTACCCTTCATCGCCCTCATGACCTGACCCACGAAGAAGCCGAGAACCTTATCCTTGCCGGCCCTGAATTGTTCCACCTCGGCCGGGTAGGCCTCAAGGACCTTCCGGACCTCACCCCTGATGGCGCCGTCCTCTGAAACCTGGGCGAGTCCCCGTTCATCCACGATCCTGTCAGGGTCACCGCCCGTAGTGAACACCTCCTCGAAGACCGCCTTCGCCGCGGACCCTGATATGGTCTGAGTCTCCACCAGGGTGATAATGCGAGCCATCTGAGCGGGAGTGACGCGAGCAGCCCCGACCCCGCTGTCCTTGGCAAGACGCATGAACTCACCCATAATCCAGTTGCTGGCTGCCTTGGCCCCGGCGCCGGCGTTCACCACGGATTCGAAGAACGCGGCGACCTCAGGATCCGAAGTCAGGACCTCGGCGTCGTATTCGGGAAGCCCCAGTTCCGCCGCAAACCTTTTCATCTTGGCGGCCCTCAACTCGGGCATGGCTCCCTCGGCATTCTTGATCCAGTCCTCATCGATTTTGATCGGGACCAGGTCGGGCTCCGGGAAATATCGATAATCGTGGGCATCCTCCTTACCTCTCATGGAGGACGTCATCCCTCTGGTGGAGTCAAAAAGGCGGGTCTCCTGGACAACATGACCGCCGTTTTCCACGATTTCGATCTGCCGTTCGATCTCGTATTCAAGGGCGGCATGGAGAAACCGGAAGGAGTTCATGTTCTTGATCTCAGCCCTTGTGCCAAAGGTATCCGATCCCCTGGGCCTGATGGAGATGTTGGCGTCGCACCGAAGAGAGCCTTCCTCCATATTTCCATCACATATGCCCAGGTAGACCACGATGTCCCGGAGGGCCTGAACGTATCCCCTGGCCTCCTCGGGGGATCGGATGTCCGGTTCGCTGACAATCTCGATCAGGGGGACGCAGGATCTGTTCAGGTCAACCAGGCTGAACGAAGCCGACCCCATGGCTCCCTCGTGTACAAGCTTGCCGGCATCCTCTTCCATGTGAATCCGGGTAATCCCTATCCGTCTGGACTCGCCGTTGGTGCTGATATCGACCCACCCCTTCTCGCACAATGGGTGTTCATACTGGCTGATCTGGTACCCCTTGGGCAGGTCCGGATAGAAGTAGTTCTTCCGGGCGAATACGCTCTCTTCCGCGATGCGGCAGTGCGTAGCCAGCCCCATCATGATGGCATATTCCACCACCTTGCGGTTGAGAACCGGCAGGACGCCGGGCATTCCAAGGCACACCGGGCAGGTGTTGGCGTTGGGTTTCTCGCCAAACCTGGTACTGCAGCCGCAGAAGATTTTGGTATTCGTTTTAAGCTGGGCGTGAATCTCCAGCCCTATAACCGCTTCGTAGTCCATTGTTTTTCTCTCCGCAACAGTCTCTGAATCAGATTTCGAGTTCCACGTTCAAGGTTCAATGGTTCAAGAGTTCAATGGTTCAAGAGTTCAATGGTTCAAAGGTTCAATGGTTCAAAGGTTCAAGAGTTCAATGGTTGACACCATCGCAAAAAGTCATCAATGCGCCCACTGATGGGTAGAGCAAAAAGCCATAAATGGACTTTTTGCGACCCTATCATTGTTGAACGTTGAAGGTGCTTTCCCCGTTGGGCGTTAAACCTTGAACGTGGAACGTATTTACAATGGGCACTCCGGGAACTTTCCTCTCTCCTTTTCGTAGGCGAAGGCCACATTGAGCAGGACCTCCTCCTTGAAGGCGGGGGAGGTGAGCTGCACACCCACAGGCATGCCATCCACCGACAGGCCGCAGGGCAACGACAGAGCGGCAACCCCGGCGATATTCACCGGGATCGTAAAAATATCCGAAAGGTACATTTTCAGGGGATCGTCGATCTTATCCCCGATGGGAAACGCCGGTGTCGGGGCGGTGGGAGAGAGAAGCACGTCCACCTTTGAAAACGCCTCATCCATCTCTCTGCGAATCATGGTGCGAACCCTCTGAGCCTTCCCGTAGTAGGCATCGTAATACCCGGACGACAGGGCGAAGGTGCCGAGCATGATCCGGCGCTTCACCTCGGGCCCGAATCCCCTGCTGCGGGTTTCCTTGTACATCTCCATGAGTCCCCCGGCATCGGGATAACGGGCACCGAAGCGGACCCCATCATAGCGCGCGAGATTAGATGACGCCTCCGCCGGGGCGATGATGTAGTATGTGGCCACCGCGTAACGAGTGCTGGGAAGCGTGACAGGAACAAGTTCCATCCCCCTGTCTTCAAGGGCCGCCGCCGCCTTCTGGACCAGGTCCTCTACTCCAGGGTCAAGCCCCTCCCCGAAATATTCATCCGGAATTCCCACCTTCATACCTTCAACATCCCCTGTGAGAAGGGAGGGATAGTCAGGGACATGGAGCTTCGCGGATGTGGAGTCGGCCGGATCATGACCGGCGATGGCCTTCAGGAGAATAGCGCAATCGGTAACGTCCTTTGCCAAGGGGCCGACCTGGTCTAGGGACGAGGCGAAAGCGATGACCCCATAGCGGCTCACCCTGCCATAGGTAGGCTTCATGCCCACGACGCCGCAGTGCGAAGCGGGCTGACGGATGGAGCCTCCCGTGTCGGTTCCCAGCGCACCGATGGCCTCGCCCGCGGCGATGGAGGCGGCGGACCCGCCCGATGACCCTCCCGGAACCCGGCCGATATTCCACGGGTTGTGAACCGGGAAGAACCCGGAATTCTCGCTGGACGATCCCATGGCAAACTCGTCCATATTGAGTTTGCCGGAAATCACTGCGCCGGCCTGTTTAAGCCGCGCAACCACTGTCCCATCATAGGGTGAGATGAAGTTTTCCAGAATTTTCGAGCCGCAGGTTGTCCTGACCCCCTCGGTAAGGAAGATATCCTTTAATCCTATGGGTATTCCATCCAGAGGGCCCAGAAAATCACCTTTGCCAAACCGGCCGTCAGCCCTCTCCGCCGCTTCCATGGCCGACTCCTCAGTGAGGGTCAGATAGGCACCGATCCGGTCGTCCACCTCGGCAATGCGGGAAAAAACACTCTTTGTAATCTGCGTTGAGGTGAGGCGGCCCTCTTTCATTTCCTCATGCAGCTCATGTATGGTCTTGCTGTAAAGTTTCATGGGGCTCTTTTTCCTAGTCTTCAATGATTCGCGGGACTTTAAAGGCGGTGCCGGATCTATCTGGAGCGTTGGCCAGACTCTTTTCCACCGGAAAAGACGGCCTCACCTCGTCATCCCGAAAGACATTGAATACCTCGATGACGTGGGAGGTCGGGGAAACACCGGACGTGTCCAGTTCGTCCAGAAGACCGATATAGGCAAGGATGTCACCCAGTTGGATCTCCATCCTCTTCTGTTCATCGCCGGACAGTTTCAGGCGGGCCAGGTCGGCCACGTGTTCCACCAGCTCGGGGGTAATTTTCACGGGAGCTTTCCTCCGCACGTAATATCTGTTTCAGGTTGATCCGAAAGGAAGAAAATTAGCACAGTCGAGAGGAATAATGAAGAGGGTGGAAGTCTCAGCCCTAATACATGTTGACCTTTATTATCTTTTCTTTAAAATACAGCACGTTATAATATCATCCAGCATCGACAACGAATATTCATTACAATGAATATTGATGACTTCGTATGACTTGGTAAAAAGTCATCAATGCGCCCGCTAAGGGGCGCCCAAATCAATGACTTGTCCCGCAGGTCATCGATTTGCGGGACAGGTTCTTGATTTGTGAGGAAAGTGAAAATGACACTTTTCGCTTTCCGTTGAGAAAAAAGGCCATTAACGGACTTTTTACGACCCTACCTAAAGATGATGACTTCGTAAGAAATCATCATCGCGCCCATTAAGGGGCGCCCAAATCAATGACTTGTCCCGCAGGTCATCGATTTACGGGACAGGTTGTTGATTTGTAAGGAAAGTGAAAATGACACTTTTCGCTTTCCGTGGAGTAAAAAGCCATTCATGGACTTTTTACGACCCTACCAACAGTAAAGGGGATGATTGAGCATGGGTGACAAGGCCCCCATAGTAACCGCGCTGATCCAGGGTAAGGATACAAAGGGGATCATCGCCACAATTACCAACTGGATCTTCGATCACGGCGGGAACATCGTCTACCTCGACCAGCACACCGATCCCGTGGAGAGCATGTTCTTCATGAGGATCCGCTGGGACATGGACGGCTTCGAGATCCCGCGGGAGGACCTGGATGATGAGTTCAGCAAGGTCTGTTGGCGTCTGGGAATGGCCCACAGACTTTTCTTCTCAGACCGGAAACAACGGATAGCCATCATGGTCTCCAGGCAGGGCCATTGCCTCCTTGATCTCCTGTACAGGTGGCGGAGCGGCCACCTCCAGGTGGATATCCCCTGCATCATCAGCAACCACGAGGACCAGAGGGACATCGCCGGATACTACCACGTTCCATTCCACTGCTTCCCGGTCACGAAGGACAATAAAAAGGATCAGGAACAACAGGTGATGGAGCTTCTCAGGAAAGAAAATATCGATACCATCGTCCTCGCGCGGTACATGCAGATCCTGTCATCCAAGTTCGTCAACGGCTACCGCAACAGTATCATCAATATTCACCACTCCTTCCTTCCCGCCTTTGTCGGGGCCGATCCCTACAGGCAGGCATTCATGCGGGGGGTCAAGATCATCGGCGCTACGAGCCACTACATTACCGAGAAGCTGGACCAAGGTCCCATCATCTTTCAGGACGTTGTCCCTGTGACCCACCGCGACAGCGTGATCACGCTGAAGAGGAAAGGCCTGGACATCGAGAAGATGGTGCTGGCCAGGGCGGTTGGAATGCACGTTGAAAACAGAGTGCTGATCCACAATGGGAAAACGGTGGTCTTCGGAGGGTAGGTTCAGGTTCCGGGGTACGGAACCTGAAGTCCAGAGTCCAGTGTCCTGAGTCCAGAGTCCAGAGCCTGCCCTGAGCCTGTCGAAGGGTCCAGAGTCGCGCATCCCGTTCGTCATTACTTGAACTCCCCGGTCCCTGCCTTTTGCTCTATCGGCGGGAAAGCAAAGCTCCAATATAGGTCCCGCCTCTGCCCCTCCCGACGAGGGGAGAGTCGGCGGCCAGCCGATAATCGTCCAGGGTCGGGTCGTTGAAGAACGGAGCCTGGGAAAGGTTGGTCCGTGAGCGGGGCACGGGGATGGGAGCAAAGTAGTTATGCTCCCATCCGTAAACCGTAAGGAGGGGAGACGATTTCTTTATGACCCTGGTCCCCTTGGAGAAGTTCCAGTTCGACCCGGTAAGGTAATCCGCGTAATCTCCATCTTCCGTCTGTCCGGTCTTAGTGGTATTCTGAAAGATGTCGTTGTACTCGACGCGGTAGTGGGTTGTTTCGCCCGCTTGCACGTATATCCCGGCGCTGTTGTCATACACGATATTGTTCTCGATGGAAACGTTGGAACCCTGGCCCACGTAGATACCTACGCCGGTAATATTATACCTGCTGTTCTTCAGGCCATTTATAAACGTTTCGGTCCCTACCTTGTAGTAAAGGATCGTATTATTCGAAACCGTTCCACGGGAACCTGAGATCCAGATCCCCTGCTTGTCGTGCCCCCCGCTTTGTGCCCCGACAATAAGATTGCCGTTAATTTTAAAATCCGTTTGAGAAGCAACGATCCCCTGAGCGTTTTTCTTCATACGGCTGCCCGTAACGGAAACCCCCTGGGAGGCGCGGATGCCCACCGCCCTGAAGTACCCGGAGAAGGTGCAGTTTTCCACCGTGACCCTGTTGCAGTTGTTGATATGCACCCCCGGCCAACTTCCCTGCGGACTCCCCCTAAAATCGAGGCCGCTCAATTTCACACCGGTAAGACCCTTTAAAAGAATCTGCTGCAGAACCGCCCGGTTCGCCAAGTCTTCCGAGCGAACGGTCAGGTTGTCCAGGAAAACATGGAAGGGACCGTACACCCCGCCGGGACCGGGAGCACGAGAGAGCAGGATCGTGTCGCCCGGGCGGGCGGAAAGCATGGCCCCGGTGATGGTGCGGCAGTCGCCGGATCCGTCCGGCGACACCTTGATGGTCCTCGGCTCGGGCCGGGACCCGGGCTGAACGTACCCGGAAAATTGCCCGGTGCCCTGCGTGCTGGAAATATCCATCGTTTTTCCGCCGCGGAGCACGGAGAATTTCACCGGGCGATCTATCGGCATCTTTTTCAATAACTCTACGAATACATTGGTGTCGGGCGTTTCCTGCAGCTTTCCGTCCGCCGTTTTTATCCCCAGGACAACATCCCCTGGTCTGATCCCCGCCGCAGCCGCGGGCGACCCCTGGGACACCGCCACGACAACCACACCTTTCAGGTTCCCCGGCAAACCGAGATCCTGCGCCAATGCGGGATTGAGGGTACCCATGTTCACGCCGATACGATAACCCGCTTCCTTTTTCTTGACCTGCCCCCCGGCGCAGGAGACAAGAAACAGCGCCATGGCCGGAACCACGGCGTAAAGAACCATTGTCCTCATCCGAAGACTGGTATGAAAATACTGTTTTCGACCCATCAATACCCTCCCTTATGGTTAGCACGGTTATTGTGCTGCGTTCCTACACCTATATTCCCATACTTACATACATGTTTCACAAGGGTTTCACATTCCAGTCCCGGCGCCCGCCGTTGCTTTCAAAGGTCCCCTTATTTTCACATTTCAAAACCGCGTCTGATTTCTGCGAGGTCGAATTTCCGGGGGACCAAGGGGCGGTGGTCCGAGGAAATGACCAATTCCTGCCCCGCTTTGAGGATAACCGGCTCTCCGCCATTCAGACTGGTTATCTCAACGTTCCCTTCGAGAACGGAAACCACCGTCCGGCCGTCAGGCTCCGTATGGACGGCGAACTCGGTCCCCCGCACCCCGCACACCGCCACGGGGGTTTTCACCCTGAAGCGTATCAATTTTCGGTTAATACCCTTTGCGATCCTGAGAAGAACCTTTCCCAGATCAAGCCTTATAGCGTCCTTAATCACTTTCAAGGTGGTGCTTGGAGCCACATCTATCCGTGAGCCGTCGGCCATCACCCGCAGCTCGACCCGACCGTCGGAACCGGTACGCACCGAGTCGCCGGGGGCCAGGACCACCGCGCCTTCTCCGGGTGGGTTCCAGACCTGTGTGCCGCCCCGTCGAACATCCACTGTACCCATACGAAAAAATACTCCCGTATTCCGAGCATAGCCGGCATCGGCGTCGGACTTCTCCAAATAAGAACGGGCCATCCTGATGCCCGCTTCAGACCTGTCCAGGGCACGCCTGTACTTCTCCCTGGCGGCGAGAGCAATGGTCCGGGCCTCTCCGGCCAACGCTTCGGCCTGAGTATTGTTCGCTTCCCTGGCGAGGGAAAGGAGCCGGTCCGTCTTTGATACTGTTCGTTCCGTGTCCCTGACCTTCCGGCCGGCCTCATCCCGTGTCCTGACCAGCCGCGCAATGTAATCGGAGATCCACCCTTCCTGCGTCCCGGCGAAGGAAACCGCCGGCAGGAAGAACGCCAGTATCAGAATAAGCGCTGCAGAAGTGGCAATCCGCCGCGTTCCCGGCGGTCGCCCCTGCATTCCGTCCGTCATTACTTGAACTCCCCGGTCCCTGCCTTTTGCTCTATCGGCGGGAAAGCTCCGATGTAGGTTCCGCCTCTGCCCCTTCCGACGAGCGGCGAGTCGGCGGCCAGGCGATAGTCGCCGCGCACAGGGTCGTTGAAAAACGGATCCCGGGAAAGGTTAGTCCGCGAAAGGGGCATGGGGTTTGGCGCGTAGTAGTTGTGGTCCCATATGGAAAGCGACAGAATGGGCGACGACTCATGCCTCTTCTTGACCCCCTTTGATATGTTCCAGTCGGAGCCGGTAAGGTAATCCGCAAAGTCTCTACTTCCAGTTTGTCCGGTCTCCATGGTATTCTGAAAGATATCGTTGTACTCGACGCGGTAGTGGGTTGTTTCGCCCGCTTGCACGTATATCCCGGCGCTGTTGTCATACACGATGTTGTTCTCGATGGAAACGTTGGAACCCTGGCCCACGTAGATACCTACGCCGGTAACATTATACCCGCCATACCCGCCGTTCTTCAGGTCATTTATAAACGCTTCGGTCCCTACCTTGTAGTAAAGGATCGTATTATTCGAAACCGTTCCACGGGAACCTGAGATGTAGATCCCCTTACTGTCGGCCCACCGGACCCCGGTTCCGGTAATCAGGTTATCCTTAATTTTAAATTCCGAACCGGAATCCACCAATATTCCCAGGGCATTCTCTTCCATACGGTTGCCACTGATAAAGACTTCTCTGGAACCGCTGATGGTGACCGCTTTTACATATCCTGAGAAGGTGCAGTTTTCCACCGTCACCTCTTTGGAACCCTGGACATGCACTCCGGGCCAGCTTCCCTGCTGGCTCACCTGGAACTCGAGGTCGGCCAGCTTCACTCCGGAAAGGCCATCCACAACGATCTGCTGCACAACCGCCCGGTTCGCCGGGTCTTCCGAGCGAACGGTCAGGTTGTCAAGGAAGAGCTGGAAGGAACCGTACACCCCGCCGGGACCGGGAGCACGAGAGAGCAGGATCGTGTCGCCCGGACGGGCGGAAAGCATGGCCCCGGTGATGGTGCGGCAGTCGCCGGATCCGTCCGGCGCCACCTTGATCGTCCTCGGCTCGGGCCGGGACCCGGGCTGAACGTACCCGGAAAATTGCCTGGTGCTCCGCATGCTGGAGATATCCATCGTTTTTCCGTCCCGCAGGATGGAAAGCGCTACCGACCGGTCTATGGGCATCTTCTTGAGCAGTTCTAAAAGGGCAGTGGTATCGGGCGTTTCCTGCAGTTTTCCGTCAGGCATCTTTATTCCCGCGATGACGTCCCCGGACCGGACCCCCGCCGTAGCCGCAGGCGACCCCTGGGACACAGCCATGACAAGCACACCTTTGATATCCTCGGGCAGACCGAGATCATGCGCGACCAGGGGAGCGAACGTAGAGATCTGCACACCTAAACGGTAGACCGGCTCCTTTTTCTTGACCTGCCCCCCGGCGCAGGAGACAAGAAACAGCGCCATGGCCAGAGTCAAGGCGTAAAGAACCGTTGTCCTCATCCGAAGGCTAGTATGAAGAAACTGTTTTCGGTGCATCTAATCCCTCCTTTATTGTCAGCAGATCTTTTACCCTCTTTCGTACGGCCTCAATCCTGGCGTCCTCCGGGGGGACGGCGGCCAGAAAATTCTTCAGACAGCGGATGGCATTGTCCGCATAGGAAAAAGAGTTCTGGATCGCTAAGTGGTAGTATACGATTCCCGCACCGTAGTAGGGTTCCGCCCACCAGGGAGCGACGGACTGGGCTATCTCGTAGAGCCGCAAGGCCCCAAAAGAATCTCCCCCAACGGCAAGCGCGGACGCCTTGTCAAGCATGCCGAAGATGCGCGCGAGCACGGGGGGCGGGGGGGTCAACCCCCGGGAAAGATTGATGACTCTCCTCTTGACGTCCTCCCGATCCTGCGCCTTTGCCTGGCATTGAAGCAGGTAATCCGCGTAGGCGGCGACAGCCATGCGCATCATCCCCAGCTTCTCGTAGGCGAAGGCGATGTTGTAGGCCGCCCGCGAGGAAAGGGGATTTAAGACAAGCGCCTCCCTGTAAAGGGAGATCGCCTCACGAAGCCCACCCTTCCGCGCCAGGGCGTTCCCCTCTTCAACCTTACTGTCGGCCGCGCTATCAGCATACTGAACAAGCTCGCTTTTGGAGACGGTGATCCTCTTCTCATCCACGGTCCCGTTAAGCGACAGGGCAACCCGCAAGGTCGCCGGGCCGCTCTTCGTTTCAATATGGGGTAGAATCACCCGCGCCGGGATCTCGCAGCGGCCGAGTAAGTCCGCTTTTCCGAACCAGGCCCCGCCGTCAGGTAACACGACGAACACCGTTGCGTCAGCATATGGAATCCGCGTGGATCCAAAAGACTTGAACGCGGCAACCTGAATCCCGGGTTTCCCGGCGGGGCGGTACAGGTCGAGGAAAGGGACAGCCCTGCCGTTGTTTGCGCCTGAGGCGATGGATGTCTGAAGGATGATGACAGACAATGACGCGGCCAGGATGAAAAGGGCCGGCCGGCACCCGCGTCCGGGGGGAAATACGCTCCTTTCCCCAATCATCTTTGGGGTTCTCACCGCTGCTCCCGCAGTATGGCATTACCGGTGTCCTGAGCCCGCCTGTCCGCTTCCATGAAATCCTTCCTGCTGTTCTTCTCGAAGTTATTCGCGTCAGCGAGTTCTTCCTTTGCCTCGGCGAGCGCTTTCATCACTTCCTCCAGGGATGCCTTCTTTTCCTTTTTTTCCTCCTCCGTCGCGGCAGCATCGACCTCAGACGAAATACGAACCCTGGTTTCTTCCCATTCGGACAGATTTTTCTTCGCCTCGCCGATAGACTTTTTCGCCTTCTCCCAGGTCCCCCTCTTCCGGTCAAGGAGTTGGACAGCGGCCCTGAACTGTTCTGCAGGCGGCGCCACATGGTTCGCACCGTGAACCGCGCCTGAATGGGGTTCAGTTACAGGCGGGCAAGAGCCGGGAGCGGCCTCCACCAGATCACCGGAAAGCGCAAACGCACCCTGTCTCAGAAGCCATGAAGCCTCCTCCATACTCCCGCCGCCACCGCCAGACGCCCTTTTCGCCGCTTTTAAGGATAGGCAGCGACTCAAGGCAGCCTGCTGTAATACATCACCCGGTCGGTAGGGACGAAGAGCCTGCCGCTGGCTCCTCAGCGCCTCCGCCATGATGAATTTCGCCTTTTCCGGTGGGAGCCGCATTTCCTGAAGCTTCCGCCAGGCTTTCATGTACTGCGGGTTAAGTTTAAGTGATGACGGCGGCGTTTTCGGAAGTCCATTGGAAGCGGGGGCTGAGGAGGATGAAAAAAGGTTGGAGAAGAAGCCTTGCATAAAGCTTTGCATCAGGGTGAAAGAAAGATCGTTGGGGTTCCCGCTGGAATATGGCGCAGCCGGCCCGCTGGAGGCGGGCGTATTGTCATCGCACACCGGAGCCGCATGGGGGTTGGGGTTGGGGCAGGAGCAGGTGGCGGCGTATTCCCGGTATTTGGGATCGAATTTCCATGCACGTATCGTTGCTTCGCAGTCGAACGTGGGCGTTATCTCATACGCCCACGCGGCGCCGGGAGATAATGTCCCTCCGACAACGATAACAAGAAAAACGATCGTTATAGAAAAACATCTTCTCATAGAGAAAAATCCCGTCTTTAAACGATTGAAAATCTTTGAAACGCTCCGGCGTCTTAATTTTACGCTTCAATCCAATGGGGTCAAGTCCTATTTGCCTTCTATTTGCACCCTTCTTTTCAAACAGTTCGGACCCTTTGAAAGTCCACCCACAGTCCAGGCCGAATACCCACGATAATGGTGATCAGATTGCCATACCGGATGCCATCTGCTATTCTTTGGCAGTAGGATAAACCTGCTGAAAACAGGCATCGGCATTGAACTTTCTTTTTCCTGTTGAACTTTGAACGTTGTTATTTGAACTTTGAACGTTGGGTTCCAGGATAAACCATATTTTCAAATAGTTGGAAGAATATCTTTTTTACGAAGTCGTAGCTGGTCAGCTGAAATAATTTGGGGGAAACGATATGCAGCGTCAAATTACAGTCAATTTAGGCAATCTTATCCTTTCACTCTCCGATGCCATGGATTTGGCCGATCCTTCATTAATTCAACATCAACAAAGGACGGCATTTGTTGTGTGGGAAATGGGGAAAGCGGCAGGTCTCACAAATGAAAGATTGGAAAATATTTTCATAGCTGCATTGCTCCATGATATCGGCGCTCTTTCATTGGAGGAAAAAATCTCCCTTCGAAATTCTGAAGTCGAAAACACCGAAGGTCATTGCATACGCGGTGAAATTTTGTTCAGTAACATACCGTGGTTAAAGGAGTCGTCAAAAATAATCAGATGTCATCACAACGAATGGCAAAATTGGAAAGAATCAATTGAAACTCCTCTTGTTTTCGATTCACAATTATTATTTCTTGCCGATCATCTTGAGCGTGAAATAAAACGAGATCATTATATTCTTCATCAGCATGAAAATATTATCCTTGAAATAGAAGCTTTGTCTGGTTCTCTTTTTCATTCTCAGGCTATAGATCTTTTCCTGGCGATCTCTAATCGCGAAGAATTCTGGTTGGACCTGGTTTCTCCCAGGTTATATTCTTTTCTCCTTAACGAAGGACCTTTCAGAAAAACAGAAATAGACTTTTCGGATATATCCTTAATATCGGAGCTTTTTCGGAATATAATTGATTTCCGTTCTCGTTTTACTTCAACACATTCTTCAGGTGTTGCCGCGTCTGCCTCTATGCTATCAAAAGTTTTTGGCCTGACGGCAACAGAAATAGGGCTTATGGAGGTTGCAGGGAATTTGCATGATATAGGTAAACTGGCGATTCCTAACAGCATTCTGGATAAACCCGGGAAACTTACAAAAGAAGAGATGGCGGTTATGAAATCACACACCTACTATACCTATTCTGTGATTAATACCATCGGAGGTCTTAAGCAGATTGCCGAATGGGCCGCTTATCACCATGAAAGACCTGATGGATCAGGATATCCTTTTCACTGCACGGCAGCCGACCTGAGCACAGGGGCGCGAATTATGATGGTTGCAGATATATTTACCGCACTGACTGAAGATCGACCATATAGAAAAGGTATGTCCAAAGACGGTGTAGTTCAAATCCTTAAACAGCTTTCTGATAATCGCCTTCTGGATACCAGAATCGTCAACCTGCTTTTCGAGAATTATGAAGAAATTTATTCCTACGTAGCTGACAAACAAAATGCTGCAAGAGAGTTTTACGAGAAGCAGTTTTCTTTTGAATTGTCGCACAAATAAGTGCATGAATCTGATCATTGACAATTGAAAGCATGAGGTCCTCCGGGTAATGCGTACCTTATCGGGTTAAGGAGCGGCTCACCGCGAACGGGTGGTGGTTGAACCTTGAACGTTGAACCTTGAACGTTGAACTTTGGACGTCGGGTTCCAGGCACCCATTTCCAGTATGATCCAAACAAGAGAAGGAAGATAATAATGTGGTTGTACATAGGTTTGAGTGTTTCCATAGGCATATGGGTGGTATTGGGAATATATGTTTTTTCCGAGATTAAGAAGACCTATGATAGAAATGGGGTCTTCACAAATAAACTTTTGAACCTTTGGTTTGTTATGTGGGGGTTTTACCATCTGGCGATAATCCTCTCGTCGCTATATGGGTTGTGGCTGATACCGCTTAACAAGATATTCGCCTTAACGGGTGGTTTGGTTTTGATTGTGGTTGGTATTGTTGTATTGGCAACAGGGATGATTGAGTTCCGCTCCTTGCGCAGAAGTTGCGGACAGGACATTTCAGAACTCATAACCACCGGGATATATAGATGGAGTAGAAATCCGCAGTTTATCGGCTGTCTTCTTTATCTTTCAGGTATATCGCTTGCCGGCCGATCAGGGCTTGCTTTTGTGCTTACTGGAGCGGCCACTATTGTTATCTGTTTGTATACTACTCGGCTGGCGGAGCCTTATCTTGAGCGTATTTATGGAGAGGAGTACCGTTCGTACAAATCAAGAACCGGGAGATGGCTTGGAATACCATGCCGTGTGTCCTCTGTTATTCCTTAGCAATAAGATAAACCTGGTGAGAACATGCATCGATAGACCGGGGAAAGGGCTGGGGAACAGGGTCAAAAACCCTAGCGCCGCAGGGTGGCGACCAGCCTCCTCGGGTTCAGCAGCAGGCCAAGCCCGTCGTTAACGCCCCTGACCACCACGTCGGCCGCCTGGACCACCTGCGACGCAGCTCCTTCCGGGCCGAGTACGGCGATACCGATGGCCGCCACCCCGAGCATTCCTGCATCGTTCCTTCCGTTGCCCATGGCCGCGGCATCCCCCTCCAGACCCTGGAGAAACGCCTCCTTGGCCCGAATCTGATCCTTACCGGGAATCAGGTCGAGGGACACGGGGAGATCCCGAAAAACCTCATGGGCGGTCCCGAAAGTGTCGGCGGTCAAAATGTGGATTGCGAGACTGGAGGAAAGACTCAGCAGGTTCCCCTCTACCCCTTCAATCAGCCGGCCGTCCAGGGTCAGGGTTCCGTTCATGTCGAGAACGAGGTGAAAAAGAGAAATTTCTTTCCATCCCGGAATTTTGATTCTAATCATGACGGCCTCGTAAAAAGTCTCTTGGTAACGACATGGGCGATTCTGACACCGCAAATAAGGTACGCATTATCGTGATGTACCTTGGTTTCTATATCGAATATATCACAAATTCCGGCAATAGCCTTTAGTTCTGCGTAAAAACGGACTCTGAACGCAAGGAGAGCCGGCCGCCCCTATCCTGACGGCCTCCGCGAACATGACTGTGGGAATCATAGTTCTGGTGACGTCTTGCATTTTGGCCGATCCTCAAGTAGAAGGCCTCTATGGGCTACGATTTCGACACATTCATTGACAGGCGAAGTACCCACTGCGAGAAGTGGGACGGGATGGAACATCGCTACGGGGTCTCACCCGAGGACGGAATCGCCATGTGGGTTGCGGACATGGAGTTCCTCCCGCCGCCCGAGGTGAATGACGCCATAAGAATCTCTGCCGACCACGGCATCCACGGCTACCCCGGAGATTTCGGCGCCTACCATGAGGCCATTGTGGAATGGATGACCCGAAGGCACAACTGGGACATCAACCCCGAATGGATCCTGACCACCCACGGCACCGTTATGGCGGTTAACCTGCTGGTGCAGACATTCTGCCGACCGGGGGATAAGGTGGTTCTCCAGACACCGGTTTATTATCCCTTCTTTACAGTCGTGACCGGCAACGGCTGCGAGGTACTTGACAACCGCCTGGTCAAGATCCGCGGCCGCTATGAAATGGATCTCGATACCCTGGGAACGCAGGTTGACCGCAGAACCCGGATGCTCATCCTGTGCAGCCCGCACAACCCGGGCGGCAGGGTGTGGAAACCGGACGAGCTGGAAAGGCTGGTCGAGTTCTGTCTCTCCAGGGACATTCTTATAGTTTCCGACGAGATCCACAACGACCTGGTTTACGAGGGACACACCCACACAGTACTGGCTTCCCTGGGCCCGGATGTGGCCCAACACGTCATCACCTGCACCTCAGCCTCCAAGACTTTCAACCTGGCGGGAACCATGACCGGCAATGTGATTATTCCCAACGTCGGTCTGCGCCGGAGATTTCTTGGACAGATGGCGCGCTGCGGGGTCCACGGACCCAACAGCTTCGGCCCCATGGCGGCCATGGCGGCCTATACCCACGGGGAACCATGGCTCGAGGAACTGCTCGCCTACCTGCGGGACAACCGGGACCGCGTGGAAGAGGTCGTGGAAAACCTTATGCCGGGGGTGACCTGCATGCCCCTTGAGGGTACCTACCTGTCCTGGTTGGATTTTTCGAACATCGGCCTTCCCATGAACGAGATCGTCCGCCGCGTGCAGCAAGACGCCCGCCTGGCCCTCAACCACGGCCCCACCTTCGGACCGGGGGGCGAGAACCACATGCGCCTTAATTTCGCATGCCCCCGATCCATGCTCGACGAAGCCCTGGACCGGCTGGCGAGGGCGTTCGCGGACGTGTAAGTCGGCATCTAACCTCTTTTATCAGCGCATCGAGGCTCCCTGATACCCCCAAAAACCAAATTTTTTCCTCAAGTTTTTGACCTATGTCATGTTCGCCCTGACACGGTACGGCTATGCTGTAGACAACAATAAGGAGATAGACGATGAAGCTTGCGAACAATCTCGGCGAAGAACAGATACAGAACGTGGTCAAGAATTATCCCCGCATCGGGGAGATTCTCAACGGCTACGAGATCGGCTGTGTCGAATGCGGCGTCGGCATCTGTCTGCTCAAGGACGTGGTTTCCATCCACGCCCTCGGCGAGGGGATCGAAGCGAAAATCGAAAAGCAAATCAATGACTATCTCGAAAATCGACAACCATCCGCCGCTTCAGGAGGTACATTATGAGTGATCTGCCCTGTGGATGCCCGGGTTCCAACCTGCGCACCATCGACCGTCCCGAAACCGAACAACCGGAAACCGGCGTCCTTCAGTCCGAGCTGCGCCAGTGGCCGACCCAACTGACCCTGGTACCGCCCACCGCGCCCTGGCTCCAGGATGCCGATCTGCTGGTCGCCGCCGACTGCGTCCCTTTCGCCTACGCCGACTTCCACCGCGAATTCATAAAGGGACGGGTACTGGTCAACGCCTGCCCCAAACTTGACGACTGCGGCCCCTACATCGAGAAACTGACCGCCATGTTCCAGCAGAACAACATCCGTTCGGTCACGGTGCCGATCATGGAAGTCCCCTGCTGTCGTGGATTGGCGGCCGTAGTCCAGCAGGCGATCTCCGCCTCGGGAAAGGATGTCCCCCTGGAGGTTGTAATCGTCGGCGTGGACGGTGAGTTGAGGAACTGACCGTGAAAACAGATGTGACAAAGGTGCTGGTGGAAGAACACCGGCTGATTCTGCGTATGATCGCCCTGCTTGAAAAGAACTGTGAACTTCTGGAGCGGAGACGTTTTGCCGACTGGCAGTTTTTTCTCTACGCGGTGGACTTCATCCGTCACTACGCCGACCAATTTCACCACGCCAAGGAGGAGGACACACTCTTCACCGCCCTGGTCGAAAACGGCATGCCGGAAGATAATTCACCGGTAGCTGCGATGCTCATGGAGCACGACCAGGGACGCGCCTTCGTCCGGGGTCTGGAACAGGCAGCCACAAAGGCGCTGGCTGGAAATAAAGGGCAGGAGACGGCAATCCTCGAGAATGCCCGAGGCTACGCAGCCCTGCTGCGCGATCATATCAACAAGGAGGACAACATACTCTACCCGCTCTCCGAGCGGATTCTCCCCGAAGACATGCGGCCGGGGATACTGACCGCCTACCGCCGGGCTGAAGGGTCGGTGCCTGCCGATTTCGTGAGCCGTTACCGGCAGATGGTGGAACGCTACGAAGAGCGTACCACAGGCTGAAAACGACGGGTCCCATAACAACCCGGCCGCAATCAGGTACATATCCTTTCGCATGGCATATTATCAAGGGCCATGACCCTCCTGAAACGATCCAACGGGAATTTACTTTTAAACCTTTTCCTTTCACGCGTGTCTTCATGTTCAGAACCCTGCGCGAAAAAAAAGTTGTCAAAAAGGGAAAGGAGAAAAAGATGGATGGTATCAAGGCGGTTTTCCATGGCAAAAGACCGTGTGTGTCTCTGACACTGGCGTCAATTTCCCTCCTGGGCCTCCTGGGCCTCCTGGCGGCGGGATGCGGCGGCACGGCCGAATCGACTCAGCCCATGTCGGCCGATCAGGCGGCGATTGTCGGTGAGATGGAATCATCGGGGCTCTTCGGGACCGATCTTACGGACACCAGCGAAGATGAGGAAGCCGCATCCCAGGCCCAGGCAGTTCCTTATACCGGGGTGGTATCCCTTCAATCCCTCTCCGCCGAGGAAGGGACAGCGGCCAGCCTGCCGCGTTTCTGGTGGAGGGGGGATGTCAACCTGGTGCAAAAAGATATCGACATCTCAATCGTCGGCGACACGGCCTCCGTATCGGTCACCCACTTCCTCGAGGGGACCTTCTTTATCGCCGATGATGTCGGCGGCACCCTGGTTCTATGGGGCAAGCCCTTCGAGGACACAGCTGTGCGTCATGCTCAATTCGCCAGGACGCCCGCAGGTTGGAAATTAACGGAAATCTCCCCTGTGGATATTAACCTGACCAACATGGACCAGCAGACCGTCGAGATAACATGGCTCGGCGCATCGGTTAACGGAGAGACAGTGTGGGAAACCGACGCCCCCGATAATCTCTTCGAGGTCCCGGGGGAAATTCCCACATTTTCCACCGGCGAAGAGGTGTTGGTGGAGGTCCAGGTGGAAAATTCATCCACCTCCGGTTTCAACCCGGCGCAGTTCGTCTTTCTTCACCGCCCGGGACCCGGGCTCTTTGGGAAAAGAATAAGAGACGTGATGTTCGATGACGGGACCAATGGAGACATAACCGCGGGAGACGGGATTTACAGCCGGACCTACACAATAGGACCGTGCAAGGGACGGCATTTCGCGGCCGTGGACGTCATCGACTCGGCAACCTTCGCCCAGCTTGAAGCGCCCTACAACTCCACTGCCTGGGGAATGCCTTACATCATTCAGTAACACCGGATCGATTTTCGACAGGTAAAAAAAGTACCCTTGAAAGAACGGTTATTCCCCCTAAGATGGGAATGACCGTTCTTTATTAACTGCGGGGCTACTCGAAAAGAGGATATTGGCGCCTACCTTGGATAATGGACCCGGCGTACCGGGTGACCTGGGGGGCGCGACCCGGGGGCGGCATGGGGACAAGATGGAAAGGTCTGGATCAGTTGCTTTTACCGACGGACTTCGCCGAGATTTTCCTGTCTTTTACCTCAAACAGACTGCTCTCGATATCCTCGAGGTGCTCACGCATTATACCGGCCGCGAGCTTCTTCTCCCCCGCTTTAATGGCGTTGAGCATCTCTTTGTGGCGAACAAGGGATTTTTCCGGCCTTCCCTTTATCTGCAGGTAGTTATCACGGCTCTCGCTGAAAAACTCCATGGCGGCGTCCATCATACGCAGAAGAATCCTGTTTTTTGTCGCCTCAGCCAACGCGTAATGAAACGCCTTATCAACATCCGTGCCTGTCCCTCCCCCGGCAACCTGCGATTCCTGATCGGCAAGGATTTTTTCCATCTGGTCAATCTCTTCAGATGTGGCCCGTTCGGCAGCCAGATAGGCGACCTGAGGTTCTATTAACCGCCGCATCTCGAACAGTTCACTCTGCGCACCCTTTTCAGAAAGGATTACAGAGGCAAAGGGTTTCACCAACAGCTCGACGGGCTGGCTGGCCACGTATGTCCCGTTTCCCTGCCGGCTTTCCAGAAACCCCTGGCTCTCAAGTGTTCGGAGAGCTTCCCTAAGGGACGATCTGCTTACGCTGAACGTCTCCGCCAACTCCCGCTCCCCCGGAAGCTGGTCACCCTCCTTGAGAATGCCATTGTTAATCATCTCGGTCACTTTTGCGACAATCTCCTCGTACACCCTCGTCTTTTTGATCGGCTTGAACATCATGGAATATTCCACCCCAGGCTTTCCGCTTAAAGGCTGACACAGGGCATGGCCAAAGGTGCCCCACCAGTAGGCCCTCAATAATTATTTAGTAGCGAATGGGAAGGAAATCAAGGAGAAAAATTGAAAAATATTCATGGTCGAGATCCTCGCAGCAGTTCCATCAGACACAAACCGCCATCGTACGACAGCTTCATCATCAGCTGATTCTTCATGTTCCGCTTGATAACCCGGCACTGGACGTTATAATGTGTGGCTGTGGAGGTGGTCCGTCCCCGGCAAACGGAGATTTTGTGTAGAATAACCAGTTCAATCAGGAAGACAAACATGACAAATGTTGACTGGATAGGATTTACCGTTGCTTCGTTAGCCGTTGTGCTTGCGCCCGGTCCCGGCTCTGTTTTCGTGGCTAAGACAGCCGGATCTGTAGGTGCGAGAGCAGGACGCATGGCCATGTTCGGCATCATGCTCGGTGACACATGTTTGATCATGCTCTCTCTACTCGGCATTTCTGCGCTTTTCATGACACACCCATCACTTTTTCACGCTGTTCGCCTGATTGGTGCCGGCTATCTGATTTTTCTCGGCTTGCAGTCAATCTTCGCCAATCGGAAAAACAAGTCAGTGGTTCCTCAGGATTCTGCTTTGTCTTTGCGGAGAGCTCTCACGATTACGCTGCTCAATCCCAAAGCCGTATTTTTCTTTATGGCGTTTTTTCCGGTATTTATTCAATCTGCTCAAGGTGGACTACTTGTTCCATATGTCGGCATGACCTTTGTTTTCATGGCGATCAGCTTCACATATCTCTGCATTCTCAGCCATGTCTCATCCAGAGTTGGCGTGGCATTTCAAGAAAGTCACACGATTCAGTCAATCACACGGAAGGTGTGCGGATGGCTGTTTATTGGTTTTGGGATAAAAGTGGCAGTTGCATCGAGGTGATCGAACAAGGCAAATGCAGCGGACGCGGGATACTGCTGCACGGTGCGAAGAGAGATTCGTAAATATTGATTAGAGATAAACAAGATGAAATTATCAATAATACTTGCGCATCCAGACAGCAATAGCTTCAATCACGCAATTGCCGATATTGCATTAAGGACACTTATATCGCAAGGCCATCATATATTTTTTCATGATTTATATGAAGAAAGTTTTGATCCAATTCTTCCTGCAAATGAGATGGAAAGAGATGCAGATATTCATCCGTATATAGAGAAGTATTGTAATGAATTGAAAGATTCTGATGGAATTATAATAGTTCATCCAAACTGGTGGGGTCAGCCGCCCGCAATCTTGAAAGGATGGATGGATAGAGTAATTCGTCCTGGAGTTGCATACGAATTTCAAGAAGGCGACGAGGGCGAAGGGGTACCAAAAGGATTATTGAAAGCACAATCAGCTATTGTATTCAATACATCCAATACTTTACCTGAAAGAGAGGAGAAGGTTTTTGGTGATCCTTTAGAAACTATATGGAAGAATTGCATATTTGGTCTTTGCGGAGTTACACGATTCCATCGAAAGATGTTTAAAATGGTTATAATAAGCACAATTGAACAACGGAGCCGATGGCTTGAAGAGGTTGGAGATACTGTATCAAAGTTTTATCCAAAGGACTAAACAATGATAAATGAAATGAATAAATGAAAAAATATTTTAATAAATATATAAGCTATGCTGTAATATTGATTTTAATATTCTCAGTAACAATAAAACTATATTCAATATTTACCTTCCCTGAAGTTAATGATTGGAATTATCATGAAATTAAAAAAATTGATAAAACAAACGATACATATAGCTTTGCCGTGTTCGGCGACAATAAGAATTCAATAACAACATTTGATGAATTGATAAACAAATTAAATCATGATGATATAATATTTGCCATCGACATCGGAGACTTAGTCGAGGACGGAGAAAAGGAAAAATTCAGATTTTTTATAAATCAGATTAAAAAAGCCGATAAACCTTTCCTTACAGCGATTGGCAATCATGAATTACGCGAAGATGGAAGAGCTAATTACTATCCAATGTTTGGAAGATTCTATTATTCCTTCAAGGTTGGTGAATCATACTTCATCATCCTTGATGATGCAAATGAAGAAAGATTGGATTTATGGCAGTTGGATTGGTTAGAAAACGAGTTGCAAAAAGCACAATCGTATAAATACCGCTTTGTATTTATGCATGTCCCATTATATGATCCACGCCAAGGAGAAAACGAAGAAGGTCACAGCTTGAAAGATTTGACATTTGCAGGACAGTTAAATGATATTTTTGATAAATATCATGTTTCAATGTTATTTTGCTCGCACATTCATGGATATTACAAAGGATATTGGAAGAATACACCTTTTACTATCACAGGAGGAGCTGGAGGTGAATTAGCCGGAACTGACCCATCCCATTATTTTTACCATTATATGAAAGTCAATATATCTCAAGAAGGAATTAAATATGAAGTTAAAAAATTAAAAAGCCCTGACTTTGAATTAATCGACAGATTGATTCATGATGCTTGGATATTTATTTATGCATTTATTGTGGTCCATTTTATTGATATAATAATCATAACAGGATGTATGTATCTTTTAATATTGCTTTTTTTAAGCAGAAGGAAATTAATATAGCAAAGAATGAACAGGGATGGTAATTACCCGACACTTCCGCCCTTGACCGTCTCCCGGTCCCAGGGCAGACAGACCGTTACCCGGGTCCAGGCCCCTTGTTCGCTCTCCAATTTTACTCTTCCGCCGTGAAGTTCGACAATTCTCTTCACGATTGCCAGTCCCAAGCCGGAACCGCCGTGCTGAAGCGACCTGGACTTTTCGACCCGATAAAACTGTTCAAAGACCTTATGGATTTCAGCCTCGGCAACGCCCGGGCCCGTGTTGGTTACGATTATCGTCAGTTCAGCAGCGGATTGGTCGCCGACCACTTCAACCCGGCCGCCATTCACGTTATATTTGACGGCATTGTCCAGAATATTGGAAAATGCGCGGTTCAACTTTGCCGCATTTCCTTTCACGATAAGTTGCTCAGGAAGACGGGCGTTTATTTGAATATTGCGCGTATCAGCCAAAAAACAATAATCAGCTATCAATGATTCCAACATTTTGACCACATCTACCGGATCTTCTGTTGTGGTGCCTTCGATTTCAAGCGATGACAGATCCAAAAGATTTTTCACGAGCTGCTCCATGCGCAGCACTTGCTCAGTCAGCCACGCAAGGTTTTCCGCTTGCAGGCCAGGTGGATGTTCGCCGTGGGCTGAGCGTATTTCATCCAGCGCCAACCGCATCATGGTCAGTGGGGTTTTCAATTCGTGGGACGCATCGGCAAGCAGCCTCTTTTGCCGTAAGAAGGCATGCTGCAGCCGGTCAAAGACCTGGTTGAGGGTTTGCGCCAACGCGTTGAATTCATCACGGTCACCGGTTACCGGTATCCGCCGGTGCAGGTGTTTTTCCGTGATATCCCGGGCCTGGTCGTTTATGATCCTGACGGGTTTCAGGATAAACCCGGCAACAAAATAGCTGATAGCCATCAGCAGCAGCACTGAAAACGCAAGCCCGCTGACGACTCCAATTATGATATCCCATGTTTCTTCTTCAAGTTTTTCCATGGGACGGCCTACATAAACCAGAAACGTCCTCCCATCAAGTACAATTTTGGAACCCTTGACCCGGAAGGTCACCTCGTTCTGACGATCCTGCTCTAAATGGATTTTTTCCGGGGGGATGATGACGCTGACAGTAGCACTGGAGCCTGGTGCCGGTTCCGGGATGTCTATCAGTGTAGCCAAATGAGACCGGTAAACCGGCCGACCGGTGTTCTGATCGTAAATCTTCAGCCAATAGCGATCATCGCCGACAAACAAAGGGTTATCCTGAATCGAATACCCCTTTTCCCAGCTCTTTTTCTCATTTTTTAAAACAATACCGACAGCCCGTTGGGCGGCGGTTTCCAGCTCAGAATCAATAATTCTAAATGGCTGTTCGAGCGTTTCCCACAATATGATGCAGGAAAATACCAGACTGGATAAAAAACCGGCTGCTGTAATCAACAGGGAAATTTTTTGACGAACGGTCATTCTGCTTCATCCTTGATAATATACCCTACACCACGAATGGTCCGGATGATGATGCCAGGGCCGGAATCCCCAATCTTACGCCGCAGGTTTTTAATATGGACATCCATGAAATTCGACATGCTGAAGGGATCAAATGCGTCTCCCCAAACATGTTCAGCCAGGCTGAAACGCGACACGGCCCTGTTCTTGTTGTAGAAAAGAAATTCCAGAATGGAGAACTCCCTGGCGGTCAGTTCCACGGGTTCGCCTCCTTTGGTCACTTCGCGGCTTACGGTATCGAGCTGCAGGTCCCGGACCTGCAGCACCGAATCAGCCTGGCTGCCGGATCGCCTGAACAGGGCACGGATGCGCGCCAGCAACTCATCCAGCGAAAATGGTTTGGCCAGATAGTCGTCAGCGCCCAGATCAAGCCCCTTGATCCTGTCGCCGACTTCCCCCCTGGCGGTCAGCATGAGAACGGGCGTGATTATGCCGGCCTGTCGAATTTCCTGCAGGACAGATAGCCCGTCCCGTTTCGCCAACATGATATCCAGAATGATCAAATCGAACGGGGTATCAAACAGCTTGTCCAAAGCCTCTTCGCCATCCGGTGCGGTCTCAACCATGTAGCGCTGGCCTTCAAGTGCGCGCTTGAGTTGATCTAATAAGGACTGCTCATCATCGACGATCAATATTCTCATTGCACCGCCACCCAACAAATTGTTCCTGCTGTAAAAATATGTTTTATGGTTCATCCCGCAAATAAGTACCTGGAGCTGTACCCTTCGACTGGCTCAGGTTAACATGCGATATTAACCGTTTTATGATTGAGCGAGGACAACTACCCGCCGATAAAGTCTTAAGACCTTTTCCGTGATTTTTTCCATGGAATAGTCCTCGGCAAATGCCAGACTGTTCTCAGACAAGACCGATAACCGTTGGTCGTCCTCTAAAAGATTTGCAACCGCTTCGGCCCAGCTCTCGGTGCTTTCCGGCACCTTGAATCCATTGTAGCCGTCTTTGACCACGTCGTAGACCCCGCTGGCTCGCACCGCCACTACCGGACAGCCACCGGCCATGGCTTCCAGCAAAACCATTCCCTGAGTCTCGGAGGTCGAGGCAAACACGAAAAGGTCGGCGGCCAGATAACACCGGACAACCTCATGCGGCGCCAGATTCCCGGTAAAAACAACCCGGTCATCCATGCCGAGCCCGGCTACCTTCTTCTCAAGTCGTCCCTTTTCCGGACCGTCTCCCACCAGTAGGCATTTAAACGGCGTGTGGGTCCGATCTTTCACTTTCGCCAGCCCGTCGATTAAAAAATCGAGGTTTTTTTCTTCTGCCATTCGTGAAACGCTGATCAAAAGACGCTCGCCTGAGGCGGCATATTGACTTCGCAGAGCCTGAACCTGTTGCGGAGACCAGAGCCTATAATCCCCGATGTTGATACCGGTGGGAATTGTTTCGATCAGGGCGCTGACACCAAGGTTCCTCAGGTATTCCTCTGTGGAGGATGTGGGTGTGATAATGGCATCGCACTTGTTGGCGAAGTGCTTGATCAGGAAATGGGCGGCAAGGTTTTTTAGAACCGTACCCGGCAGAGGGATGTAGCTCGTATAGCGTTCCAGCCGGGTGTGGTAGGTGAAAACCACCGGTATGCCGCATTTCTTGGCAAGCCGCATTCCTTTCTGGCCAAGCCAGAAAGGATGGTGGACATGAACCAGGTCGCAGCCAAAAGTTTTAAAAACCACGTCAATTTTTCGGGAAAAGATATTGGCAACTGGAGAGTTGTTCAAATGGGCATAAAAAAGTGCAGGGCATCGGAAGACGCTGCCGTCCGCGGGGTCCGGCCATTGTTGCGGATAGGTCGGCGCGAAAACCTTCACCGCCGCATTCAGATGAACGAGCCCCCGATGAAGCCGATCAATGGAAAGGGGCACCCCACCGATAAACGGAAGGTAATTGTTGGTGAACATGGCCACACGAAGCGGCGATTTCGAGAGCGCATCTTCATCAATACTGAAATCGCGGTACAAATGCTCCTGGCGAATAATCAGCGAGTATACCTTCAGGGCGATGAGGCTGATAACACCCAGGGTCGCCAGAAAGTTAAACAGGCTGATGTAAAAAAAGGAGTGCAGGAAGAGCCCCAGCGTTTCCAACTGATAGCGTAACGTACCTAGCCGGCGGGGGGCGGCCACGTTTTCACAGGTCACCTTATTCGGCCCCACATCAACTTTTACAAACTGGTAACGGTCTTTTCCCTGTCCGAGGAGCAATCCGCCGCCGCCGCCCGATACGAAATACCGGACCCCTTGTACAACGGTTTCATTGTAAGTGGGATAGCCGGCCGAAAAAACCGCCGTCACCCGGTACCGGGAAAACAGGCTCTGCAGGTTCCGGCTGAGGTTTTTTTCCAGAACATATCTGGTATCATCTGGATCAAAACCCGGCAAAGGAAATAGAGAATGGCTCAAAACCACAAACCGGTATGGGTATTTTCCGGCCATCATCAATTCCTGCTGCAACCATTGCATTTGCCATTTCCACGACGTTTGCCCGGTTGAATCAAGGAAAATGAAATAGGCGTTTTTAAGATGGAAAGAAAAGAAATACGGCCCGAAATGCCGATAAAATTTACTCGCCCCGAAATCTTCGACCTCGTTATGCCCGGCGGCCAACACGTACGGGATGCCCAGTTTCTGCAATCCGCGGTACAGCAACCGGTATTTGTCCTCTGCACCGTCGTAAACGGCGTTTCCGGCAGAGATGATAAAATCCACACCCTTAGCCCTGATCATGGGCATGATGCGTTCATCGAAAATCTGTATGGAATTCCTGATATTACCGACAACAGCGAATTTGAAGGTGTCTTTACCGTGGAGGCGGGTCTCGATCTGGTCAATATGGTCGGCGTTGAGCGCTTCGTAATCCGCTTCATAAATAAAGAGATAAACCTTGTATCCAACGAGAATGGCCATAAACACCAGAATACAGGCCAGGAGCAGCTTCAGTTTCTTTTTGCGGTTCATTGCCGAGCTGCCTTTCCGCAGTTAAAAATTTCTCTGTAGATAATGACAATACCGATCAGCACCCCGACATAGATGGTCAAAAATCGCCAGGACAGAGTCAACAGCGTAATGTCCTGTTTTTGCACCAGTTGGGCGAACAAAAGCCCATACCCGCCTTCGGCGACCCCTGCGGCCCCCGGCGTCGGGGCAAAGTACATGAAAAAGGTCACCACCACCTGAAAGGACAGCACCGTCAACAACGGCACCTGGTACCCCAACGCCCTGATCAGAACGACGGAAAAAGAAAACAGCAGAAGCAAAAAAAGACCCGTGCACACACAAGACAGTGCGGCCCAGCCCGGGCTGTATCTGAAATACCGTTTGAACCCATTTGAAAACAGGTCCAATTCATGAGAAATTTTCAGAAAAAAGGATCTGAACCGCCGCCGTGATATAATTTTGAGGATGTTGAACAACACCAATACCCGAAACAGCCAGCGCTTGATTACCCTGATCCGGAAAAGGATGACCCAAAAAACCGCGAGGTAAAGACATGAAAATCCGGCGATGCCATAAAGCAAGCTTCTGTGTAAAAACATACCAAACAAATTCGGTTCGGCCCAAATGATGATGGGTGTGAGCGTGAAAAGTATCAGGGCGGCCAGTATGGTTCTGATCGATGTGGCCGCCGTCGCTTCCCCAACGGGCATTCCTTTTTGCTTCATAAAATAGACCTGGACCACACCGCCTCCGGTGGCAAGGGGCGTGACGTTTGAAACGAATATGTTGACGAAGACGAGTTTGACGATATACGCAAATGGGATGTGGAACCCCATCGCCCGGATGACGCAATACAACCGCAAACCGTCGGCCAGGAAATACAGAATCAACAGAACTACCAAGCCACCGATGATGCGAACCGAAAGCAGGTGGGGGTCTATCCTTAACTGCCCCCCTGAAAAGATTCGGTGAACAAAATAGATGGAGGTGAAAGACAGCAGGAAAAACAGCCCAGCCAGCCCGAAATAAGCCAGGACACGCCTGGAGACATGCACGGGCACATGGTGTGACATGGGACGAAACATCTTCATCATCAATGAAAATCCTTGAGACATTCTTTTTGCGGCAGGTTCTCACGGACCATGTTTTCGGTCTTCGCGTCCAGCTGCGAAATGGCTTCGGCAAGCTTGTCCGCCAGGTTTTTAACCTGTCCGAAACGAAGTTCAGGCGGCACCTTGATGGGCTCACCAAAGACCAGGCATACCGTTGTGAAGGGCAGAGGAATCTCCATCCGGTCCCATCGCCTGTTAAACACCATTTTTCGGCGGCTATCCAAAGAAACCGGCAAAAGGTCAAATTCAAGCGCCGACGCCATCCGTATCACGCCGCTCTTTACCCGGCCACGTGGACCCAGCGGGCCATCCACCGCAATTCCCCATGCACGGGCCTCGGACAGAACTTCCCTCATAAGTCTAAGGGAATCACGGCTTGGA
This sequence comes from Deltaproteobacteria bacterium, assembly GCA_013151915.1. Lineage (NCBI taxonomy): Bacteria > Pseudomonadati > Myxococcota > Myxococcia > Deltaproteobacteria bacterium. Next base: position 63,775 of record JAADHJ010000044.1, on the reverse strand, counting down.
CGATCCGGCATCTGAGTGCTCTGATAACCGAAGTTTCTGCCGATTTCAGCGATAACGCTTCCCCGCACTGAGCGGCTGCTGACAACACACGCTTTGCAGCCCTCCAGCAGGGGAAATATCGGCACGTATTTTCCGTGCCAAAAGCAAAGTAGAAAACGCTTCTCATCAGCGTACAACCGGTCCAGGTTCTCACGGCCTTCAATATGAACCCGCCAGGTCATGCGTTGTAAACGCAGGACCCAGGATAACATCCAGCCTTTGAATTTAATCATCACTCTGCGTTTCCCCATAGCAGCAACACCCTGCCCCGCCAGTGCACCCTGAGATGTTCCCGGTCGACTTGATATCCACTGCTCCTCCTGTTGACCAGCTTCATAGCGAATCTATCATGGAGCTCATTCTCCAGTGCGACCAGGGAGCCGTCATACTCGCCCGTGTCCTGTGCCGCGGTGATCAATCCGGTCAGGTGACGGCGATGCTGCGTCTCTATCGTTCCCACGAAAAGGGGGACATTGTTTCCGGTGATCCTTGCATCCGCAGGCCAAAGACGCAGCACCCAGCGCTTATTCTTTCCCCGGTGAGCAAGGCGCAGGCGGTCAACCCGGCCATTGTGAAGATGCGGCAGAACAGGCAACTTCTCAATCGGCGTGTCCGGAGAAAACATCCCCAAAAAATTTTTCAAGTTCAACGACGGCGGGCGCTGCCATCCCCTGGTTAACAGATATTGGGCCAGTTCATCGGGCGGTCCGGCCCACTGGATGGTGAGAGGTTGTTCCCATTCGCCCTTCATGTCAATCCGCCAGGCGGGAAGTTCGCGCCAGCCATCGGCCAACCATGTCGCGAGCGGCATGGATTGTACGTTGTATCGGGGAGCGTAAAACGCAAGATCCTTTTCGTGACGCCGGCTCACATGCCAGCTACCGGCGATCACGATGACGAGTACGGTCACAAGCCCCAGCAAACGCCGGGGTACGCCTTCACTTGGTCTTTTCAGGTAGGCGATTCCAAGCAGGGCGACCCAGCTTGTGCCGATGAAGAATCCGCCCAGGACATCGGAAAGCCAGTGGGCGCCCAGGTAAAGGCGGGAGATCGCGACAACAAAAGAGACCACAAAGACGCTGACAAATAACCCCCAGCGCAGAGTGCTGGAAAGACCCCTGGCAATTAAAATAGCGAGGAAGCCATAAAGGATAACGCTCATGGTTGTATGGCCGCTGGGAAATCCATAGGCCGAGGTCCCATGGTAGAGAGCCACGGGCCGTGGCAAATGGATCAACCATTTCAGCAATTGAACGCCCAATAAACCACCGAGTATGGTCAACACCCAATATCCAGCGGTGCGGTAGCGGCGTTTGAGAAGAAGAACGAGCAACACCGCACCGGATATGCAAATATTTACAAACGAATCGCCGAGCTCCGTGACGGCTACCAGTATATGATCCCCCCATGGGGTTCGCAGAGATTGAAAAAAATGATAAACCGCCTGATCCGCGATCACCAGCGGATCTTTGGCCAGAACATCCTGCAAAACACCGAGAAATCCCCATCCTGCGACAAAAAGCATCAAGACCAAAAATCCGAAAAATAACTCCTCTCCTTGCTGACGGAGGAATAGATAAAGGAGGAGCCGTTTTACGGGAAGCATCACCCCATGAACAGGCGTGTCCGCGGCGGCCCAGTCTTTCAGTGCGGCAAGCCAGATCGGCCCTCGATGTCCGACCAGTACTACCAGCTTACGGCTGAGCCAAATGAAGCCCCACATGGCAGCGAGGAGAATGAAAATGAGCACGGCCAGCCGAGTGCTGACCGCTCCGGCCACTGCCAGCGAGGTCCCGAAAAAGACTCCCGGCAGAATATAGACGAAGGCCCAGCCGATGGCCGACAACACGTTGACGACGCCAAAATGCAGCGGACTCATGCCCAGCATTCCGGCCACAATCGGGATTACCGGACGCACCGGGCCGACAAAACGACCAAACAGGACGCTTTTGCCGCCATGCCGATGAAAAAAGGCCTCTCCATTTTGCAGCATGCCGTGATAGCGGGAAAAAGGCCAGATCCGCCGCAGCTTTTCCTGGTAGTGGTGACCCAGCCAGTAGCTGATACCATCCCCGGCGATGGCTCCGGTGGCGGCCAGCAACAGGACGGGCTTCAGCCCAAGGCTGCCTGTGGCCACAATCGCACCCACGCCGAACATGATAACCGTGCCGGGAACAATCAAACCGACCAGCGCCAGGGATTCAGACAGGGAGATCAGGAAAATTCCCCCGTAGGCGAGGGCGGGGTGATGGGTGATGAAAACCAGTAATGCTTTTATATAAAGCACAGGGGTTACCGTCTCCTCGTCCCATGGCTTAGCGACCGGACGACACGGTCCATCAATTGGTGGCTGACTCGGATCAGTTTCATATTTAAAGGCTTAAGACGTCCTGCAAGCCAGTGAATCAACCCGGCGCTCGCCAACCCGACAACCAGGCTACCGGCCATGTCAAAGGGAAAATGCATACCGCTGTACACCCGTCCCCATGCGGTCAGGGTTGCGACAACCAGAAGCACAATGCCGCAAGTGGTCCAACGCCGGGCCATTAGCAGATAGAACGCGGCGGCAAACATCAAAGTGGCATGATCACTGGGGAAAGAGGTTTCCGGGCCATGCGGAAAGAGCGGTGTGCAAAGTCCGACCATGTAAGGCCGCGGGTGAAAGTAGAACAGACCTATCAACTGGTTAATGCCCAGGCCGACGATGGCGGCCTCGGTTGCTTCGAGCAGAGCGGTTTTTCTGTTTTTATCCACAAAGAACCAGAGAACGACAAACAGGGCCGCCAGCAGATAGGGACCGCCTTCGGCAAAAAAGACGGCAAACCCATCCACAATCAGATGATCCCCGGCCCCGGCATGAATCCACTGAAAAATTTGAACATTCAGATTCGTTGTCATCCTTCATCCCATTGTTGTGCCTGGGATAAACGGTCCTTCCATCTACGCCGGTAGAAGGTCACCAGAATACCGCACCCGATTACTATGGCCAGGGTAATCCAATGCAGGTTCTGCAAAACCAGTTGCTCGTTGCGGCCGAACCAGTAGCCTATGGCCGCCAGTACCAATACCCATACCCCTGCGCCAAGAACGGTGGCTGCACAAAAAGCGAAGATGTTCATCCGGGCCAGCCCTGCCGGAAGCGAAATATACTGGCGAATGCCCGGCAGCAGGCGGCCGATAAAGATGCTGATATGCCCGTGGCGCTCAAAAAAACGGTCCGATTTTTCCAGCGACCGGGGCCTGATCAGTAGATAGCGACCATATTTTTCAAAAAATGGTCTTCCAAATTTCAGGGCAAGCCAATAGTTGAAAACAGCCCCTAAAAGGCTTCCCAGTGTGCCGCAAAGAATGACCATCCCGATGTTCATTTTCCCGGTGAAGGCAAGATAGGCTGCCGGAGGGATCACCACTTCGCTGGGAAACGGGAAAAATGAAGATTCGAGGGCCATGAGCATCACGATTCCAGGATACCCCCATTGGCCGACAGTATCAGCCAGCCAAACAACGAGCTGGTGAAACATATCAAACTTCCTTTTCGTAAGCGGTGTTTTCGGAATATCCGTTGTTGAAATGGTACCCGCACTGACCGGCGCAAAGTTTTACTTCATCTATATCCCGCTGATCTATCGGGAAAACCTTGCAGGCCTGCGGACGGCAGGAACCGTAGACAAAACATCTCCCCTGTTTTGTCAGCATCGGACAGGTGAAGAGCAGGTTGCAGCAGGCACCGCATTGACGGCAATCGCCTTTACGGACAAGAAGTTGGCGCTGAACATATTCCTTTCGGAGATGAACCAGCCGGAAACGTCTTAACTTGCCGATAGTGTGAAGCATAAAACGGGAGTCCTTAAACGCCTGTGTAATAGTGCGAATCAAACGATGGAAAAAGGTGGTTACACCGGTGGCCTGCTCAAACCATTTGCATACGCTGTGGCTAATTATCTGCATTTCCGCTCCTGTTGAAGAGTTCTCCGATTACCTTCTCGTTATTCACCTGGATCTTATCGCGCTCATCCATTCACCAGAAATTGATCCAGCACCCGAGCTGGAGCAAAAGGCATGTGGCCGTAACGAATGGCCAACGGCAAAATAATCAACGCCTTGCCCGGACTATTTGACGGCAATATAAATTACTATCATGAAGAGAGCATGAACGTGAAGACCTCTAATCGAATTTCTTGCGGAATTCCTTCTCGGGTTGGAGGAGGGAGCGGAGCCGGCCGGTGTCTTATGTTAACCAACAGGATGTCTGGAATTGAGGCACTATTTTCTGGTGGATAAGATAGTAGAGTAGGACTGGCGAGCAGCATTAGGCAAGCTTCACCCGTATGCCACTGTGGAAAGCGAAGCGACGGAGCAATCTCAATCAGTTCGATTGAGCAGTAAAGTTATCGAAAAAAACATAAGAATCAGATTTTGACCATAAACCAATCTTGCCATCTATCTTCTTCTTAAATTTAAAACTAATATATCGTTTGTTGTTCAGATAACCCTCGGCCCTATCATCCTTGACAACGACTTTTAAGGTGTACCATTTTCTTGACCTTATAGGAACATTTCGTATCCATTGCACAACGGAGCGGTAACCTCTCTCCATTTTGAAAGCTACTATGTTATTTTCTGCTGGATTGGCTCTTATAACCAGATAATCACCGTTTGGTTTAATATTAAAGGCAATACCAGCCGCCCGATCAATTCGCCCACTAATTGCCTTAAATTTTACGGATATCGTTCCACTGCTGAAACTCTTAATTCCTTGATAAATAGTCAGAGGGAAATACTTGTATGCCGCAAGACTATCTAAGAATTCAGCATACCGTTGTCCATATAACGCCTTTGCCTTATCCGCAATTCCGGCAGACATCGTTCCCCTCGCCCACTTTCTGCCATCAACCGCATAGACCATCTTGTTGCCATCCTTGTCTATGTACCAGGTCCCCACAAACGAGCTAAAGGATTTCGACGGTGCACCAACGACCTCATTGTCAAAATTAACGCTAATGGTTTTTCCGGCAAAGACAACCCCTGGTGCTAAAAATAAAAAAAGAACTATAACTAACAGCGGCGTTTTTGTTCTCATCATTTTTTAAACCTCCTTCTGAATTTAAAGTTTTTAACTACAAACGCCAATATCATTCCCATGGGAATCAGCAAATAATATGTGTACTGAATAATTGACAATTTTTCTTTCACAACAAGTGGGTGTCCGGGAAACCTGGCTTCCTCATTCCCATGACCGACACTTATCCCGGCAAGTTTAAATATTATCGGGAATATTTCCTGTTCACTGTTAGAGTATGTTTTCTCGGACTTTCCATTGACTTTGTAAACAAACAACCCATAGTTCTTCTTGAGTTCGTTACCCGTCATCATCTTAACTTTCACATCATTTCTTACCAGATCCAGCTTTTTCAGAAAGCTCCTTTGATAATCTTCAAATCTGGAATCTCCTTTTCCCATATATACGTCGATTTCAAGGTTAGGAACCTTTTTCAGCGATTTTGAAATGTTGGAGGAAAATGAGTTTCTATGACTTTCTGTCATGTCAACGTTAAGCGTAATGTGAGAAATAATAAACATGGCAAACAGGAATAGAATAACTGCCAAGGATATTGATTTCCACTTACCCCTTAAATCAAACCTTAAAAAGATATAGGCCAAGACAAAAAAGACAGAGCAGATTAGAATAAAATACATGACGGCTGTAAAAGAGAGAATACCGTTTTCAAAATACTTTAGGACCCGGGTGACCGTCCACCCTGAAATAGAGGATTGAAACGGCGACATGTTCATATTTCTACCGAAATCGATTACCCATGATGATATGATTAAGAATATTGAAAAGATTGAAGCATTCGCCGTACTGTCGAACAGAGATGCCGAAAAAAATGATACCGATACGACAAACATGCCATAAAGCAGATACCCTGATATCAACAGGAATAACTCGTTAAACGGGATATGCCCACCATATATTCTCCACAAAATAATACACGGAAATGTTAACATCAGGACAAACAACAAGAATAGAAAGGCAGCTATTATTTTTGCTATAAGAATATCTTTAAAGCTGAAAGGGAGTTGCGTTAGAATGGATAAGGTATTGTGCTCTTTTTCAAGACTTACCAGCGGAATTATCACAAACGGTAGAAACAAGGAAAAAAGGACAAACAAGCCGCCGTAAGTTGGTCCAAATACGCCCGGTACCGGCTCAAAGCCCCTCGCATACAAAAGATTGTTAACCGCAGCCAGGCTTTGTTCACTATATAAACCAACGGCCGCAAGAAACCCGTATCCAACAATAAAACTCACAAGCACCAGGAACAATAAAGCTGTTTTTGAGAAAAACGTATCCTTAATTTCTTTTAGACTGAGTATAAGAAACGGCCTCATTGGATTGCCTTCATGAAGATTTGCTCTAATGAAGAATTATCCTCTCCGAATGTCTGCTTCAGCGTTTGTATGCTTCCCTGAGTCACAACCTTGCCTTCGTTAAGCAACACGTAGTGGTTACATATTTTTTCTGCATCATAGAGCTGATGTATGGAGAGGATGAACGTTCGACCTTTTATGTTTTCGGATTTAATATACTCCAATATTTCAATCAGTTGGATAGGGTCAAACCCATCAAAAGGTTCGTCAAGTACCATAACTTTTTTGGTATTGGACAATGCAAAAAAGAGCTTTAATCTCTGATGACAACCTTTTGACAGATAACGTATCTTTTTATTCTTTACCTTCGCAAGATTAAGTATCTCAATCAAATCCGTATCGATATGTTTTGTCACCGCATTGATAAATTGAATGAAGTCATCAACATAGTAATCCGGGTAGATTTCCAGGTGTTCCGGCATATAGGAAAGAATCTTTCTTTTCCCTTTAAACAACATGAGCGGCCTGTCATTAAAATATATTTCACCCTCATCAGGATTCTGAAAACCTGAGATTATGTCCAGAAGGGTTGATTTACCGGCTCCATTCGGGCCGATAATACCCGTAATAGACTTTTCTGATACTTCAAAACTGACCTTATTCAACGCAACGGTTCTAAAATATCTTTTTGTAATATTACAAATTTTTAACATTTTACTCTTTATAATATCTCTCATATATATCCGCGGTTAAAAACCACCGGATATATGGTCCAAGGGAACGCTGGTACCATAAACGTGCGGTAACGATTATGGCGGCAAAGCATATGATCATCACAATCAACGCCTTGCCCGGGCCATTTGACGGCAATATAAATTACCATCATGAAGAGAGCATGAAGTTGGAGTGGGGTTACAAAGTTAAGGGTGGTGATTGAGATGCAGCGTATCCTGCAGACGGCGCAGGAAAGCGCGGTGCGTCGGCGTTTCGTGAGCCAGGTGCCGGTACACGTGCACCTTGACCAGATCGGTGATCAGGGCCGAGGAGATGGAATAGCCCCAGATAAGGGCGATCTCCGGCCAGGTGATGGGTGTGATGAGGCCGAAGCCATAGGCCGCCACCAGGGTGGCTGCAACCTTGGTGATCACTGCGGACCAGATCATAACGGGCGCCGGCCATGGGCGCTTCCAGAAGTATCCTTTGGAACGCGCTACGAAGAGGACCAGGTGACCGGCCACCGCCATCTTCAGGAAGACATAGGTCTGGATCTGCGCCACATCCAGCCTGAGCCAGTCCATGGCGATGAGCAGCATACCCATGCTGCCGATCACACCGACGATGCCCATGGCCGTAGCCACGGTTATCACCTGTCGCATCTCCCAGTGAACCGGGTCTTTCTCCAGCCCCGTCCGGTCGTAGGCGATGGTCATGATGGGCACATCGTTGAAAAAGGCGAGCATGATGATCATGACAGCCGTGATGGGATAGAAATTGAAGGACACCATCGCCAGCACAACGAACAACATGATGCGAATAGTTTCACTGATGCGATAGATGGCGTAGGCGTTCATGCGCTCGAATATGCGGCGCGCCTCCTCGATGGCACGCACGATCACCGACAGCCCCGGTGCGGAAAGCACCAGGTCGGAAGCAGCGCGCGCGGCATCCGTGGCCCCGCTCACGGCTATGCCCACATCCGCTTGCTTGAGGGCGGGAGCGTCGTTAACGCCGTCACCGGTCATGCCGCAGATATGGTTGCAGTTCTCCAGGATCTTGACGATGGCGAATTTATGCTCGGGAAAGACCTCGGCGAAGCCGTCGGCCTTCTCTACTGTCGAGATGCCTGTTTTGTGGTCTTTGCCGTCGTCCTCGACAGGCAACGCGTCGGCCTTGAGAATATTGCTGCCCAGCCCCAGTTTGACGGCCATCTGCCGTGCAATGGCGACGTTATCGCCCGTAACCATCTTCACGGATACGCCGTAGTTCCGAGCATCCGCTATGGTCTGTGCCGAGTCCTCGCGCGGCGGGTCGAAGAGTGAGAGGATGCCGAGAAATGTCCAGGCGGTGTCGCTGCTGTTCTTGCGCGCCACGCCGAGGGCACGGTAGCCCTGGGCGGCGAAGGCATCCACCACCTGCTGCGCTCGCGTCTGCTCGGCGCTGGAGAGGCCGGCCATCTGCATGATGATCTGCGGTGCGCCTTTGGTCACCTGGAAGGTGCGGCCGCTGCTGTCCTGGATCGTCGCCTCTGTGCGTTTGTGTACCGGATCGAAGGGAACAAAGGTGGTCTGAGAGAAGGCTGTGAGCTGTGTCCTGTCTTTCAGCCCTTCCAACACGGCATCGTCGATAGCGTCGCGGTTCTCCGCTCGCGAGGCCAGCGCTGCGGCCAGAAGTACCGCCTGTTCATCGTCAGCATTGAAGACCTCGATCTCACCCAAGGTCAGGCGATTCTGCGTCAGGGTGCCCGTCTTGTCCGAGCACAGCACATCCATGCTGGCCATCTCCTCGATGGATTCCAGGCGGGTGACGATGGCTTTGTGCTTCGACAACGCCATGGCGCCCACCGCCATGGTCATGGAGAGTACCGCAGGCATGGCCACCGGGATGGAGGCCACGATGAGGATGAGGGCGAACTGCACCAGCTCGATCCAGGGCGCGCCCCGGTGCAGTTGCTCAAGCACCAGCACGGTCACCAGTGCCAGGCTGACGTAGATAAGATAGTCGCCGATCGTGAGCACCGCTTTCTGGAAATGGGAGACGGTTTTCGCCTGCTGCACCAGGCTGGCGGTCTTGCCGAAGCGGGTATTGGCACCAGTGGCCGTTACCTCGGCGACCACCTCGCCTTGCTTGGCTACGGTGCCGGAGAAGGCCTCGTCGCCGGCCAGCTTGGTCACCGGCAGGGATTCGCCGGTGAGCGCCGACTGGTCGACACTGAGGTAGTCGCCCTCAACCAGTTTCACGTCGGCGGGAATGACGTCGCCCGGACGAATGCGAATGATATCACCGGGTACCAGCTCCTTGGCATCGATTTCCCGCCATTTTCCGTCCCGCAGCACGCGTGCCCTCATGGCCAGTTGCTTCTTCAACGCCTCTACGGCGTTGCCGGCGGTATATTCCTGCCAGAAACCGACGCCGGCGTTGAAAAAGAGCAGGATAAGGATGATCCAGAAATCGGCCCAGTGCCGCACCAGGGCGGAGAGGGACGCCGCCACTTCGATCATCCATGGGATAGGGCCCCAGAAATAGCCCAGGAACCGACGCAAGAGAGAGGTCTTCTTTACCTCCAGGGCATTGGGACCATACTGCGTCAGGCGGCGTGCGGCCTCGCTGCTACTGAGTCCACGGCTCGAATCAACGGTGTCGGCAACCACATCGGATGTAGTGTTCATCGTGCGTATTCTCCTCGAAGAAAGCAGAAATTGTGTTCAGTTCTTAAGTTGCCCTTGTGGAAGTAGATGCTCATTTGCTCCTCCCACCGGAATTTTTTGACTTTTTTTTACAACTGTCAAGGGATAGTGGACTCCCTGGATGGAACAGTCTGTGTAAGTTTAGCAGAATCGTTCCGAAAGGGGGTATGAATGGAAGAGTAACGCCGTAAATTCACCAGGTAATTCCTGGCGAAGCCAGCCAATCGCGTCAGGCGCCGGTTCAGTTCCCAAAAGCGGAATCGAATTGGCGGCCCTTCACCGGCCAAAGACACTGGTCGCCAGGTAGGCGATGTAGCCGATGTAGCAGGCAAGCAGCGCCGCGCCTTCGAGCCGGTTGATGCGCCCTGGACCCCGATATCCATAGCCCATGACGAAGAGCGCGACGGTTAGTACCGCCATTACCAGAACGTCACGGCCGAGTATTTCCGGCCCCACGGCCAGGGGGTGAATCGTCCCTGCGATGCCTACAACGGCCAATGTGTTGAAAAGATTGGAGCCAAGAACGTTGCCCAATGCAATATCGTGCTCACCTTTGCGGGCGGCGATCACCGACGAAGCAAGCTCCGGCAGCGAAGTACCCACGGCCACAATGGTCAGGCCGATTATCAGATCGCTCACCCCGAAACCGTGCGCGATCTCAACCGCCCCCCAGACCAGGATGCGGGAACTTGCGATCAACAGGGTCAGGCCGATTACGAGCCGAAAGACAGCCCGGCCAAGCGGCATGCTGCGTTCTTCGAGCTCATATTCCATCTCGCTTCCCAGAACGTCCGATTTTTTTCGCAGGCCTTGCAGGATGGTCCAGACCATCAGGCTGCCGAATACGACCAACAACACCAGAGAATCGGTACGGGTGATCTCGCCATCCCAAATCTGATAGGCGGCCAGGCCCGTAACGGCTATGAGAATCGGCAATTCCTTGCGCAGCACCTGCGAATGGACCGCGAGGGGACTGATCAAGGCCGTCAGCCCAAGGATCAGTGCGATATTCGTGATGTTTGAACCATACGCGTTGCCGAGAGCGATGCCTGGATTGCCCTGTGATGCCGCGAACGCTGCAACCACCATTTCAGGCGCGGATGTGCCGAAACCAAGGATCACCATGCCAATCAGGAGCGGCGGCATTCCAAAATGGCGTGCGGTGAAGGCTGAACCCTCCACGAAACGGCCGGCGCTCCAAACAAGGAGCGCCAGGCCAAAAACAACTGCGAAAAAAGCTATTGCCATATATGGGGTCAAAGCTCAGATCCTCAGGTTTTTCCCTTTTGGCCCTGGTTTTGCTTATTACCTGCCATACCCATTCAACAGGGAGGCAAGCGGCTATGGCACGCCAGTTGAGGATCCAGTATGAGGGTGCTCTTTATCATATCATGAGCAGAGGAAATGCGCAGATGATGATCTTTCATGACGATGCCGACCGCATCAAGTTCCTCAATATTTTCCATAAGACCATTAAACGCTTCACTTGGCTCTGCCACGCCTATTGTCTCATGGGAAACCATTACCACCTCCTCATTGAAACTCCTGATGCCAACCTGGCCAAAGGGATGAAGTATCTTAATCAGGTCTACACCCAATTCTTCAACTACAAGTACCATCGGGTCGGTCATGTCCTTCAGGGGCGTTACAAAGCCATCATTGTTCAGAAGGATACCTACCTCCTCCACTGCTGCCGGTACATTGCTCTAAATCCATGGGACGCAAAGCTTGTCGAACACCCGAGCGGGTGGCCATGGAGCAGTTACGGCGCTACCGCCGGGCTGGTCAAAACACCGCCGTTATTAACGACGGGCTGGCTCCTGGAACAGTTCGGCTTCACTGTTAAAAAGGCCAGGGAGAATTACGTCCGTTTTGTGGAGGCGGACATGGATGGTTTCAGGACAAAGCTTGACATCCGCTTTCAACTCTTTCTTGGGTCAGATGAGTTTATCAAAAACATCCTGAAGCAGTATGGACCCATGAATCAAAAAACCGGTATCAACAACACACAACTTAGTACTGGAAGGCTTCCTTTGGCTGAAGTATTCAGTGGAATGAACGGTTCCAGAAAACTGAGGAATCAGGCTATCCTCCAGGCCTACCGAACATATAAATATCCACTGAAGGAAATCGCGTCACACCTGAGTATGAACCCCAACTATCTTTGCCAAATCATCAAGGCCCTCGAAACCTGAGAATCTGAGCTTTGACCCCAGATCCACCCGCGTTTCCACAAAATCCCGGGGTTTCTGTTATTATATTTAATGAGGAGGTTGCTCATCGGCTTCTATCGGGAGGTTTATCATGCGTTTTCTCATCAACTGGTTCATCTATACCCTGGCCATCGGAATTACCGCCTACATCCTGCCCGGAATTCGCTTGGACGGGGTTTTCGCCGCCCTGGTCACGGCGGTAATCCTGGGGCTTGCCAACGGGTTCCTGCGGCCTGTCCTGTTCGTCTTCACCCTTCCCCTGACGCTCCTGACCCTCGGCCTTTTCACCTTCGTCCTCAACGCCCTGATGGTCCTGTTGGCCGCGGCGATCGTCCCAGGCTTTCATGTAAACGGGTTCTGGTGGGCACTTTTTTTCTCCATCGCCCTGTCCATTGTAATGTTCTTCCTCGGAGAGATGACGGAACCGCGGGAGCGCACTGTGCGCTACGTCAGGTACAGATCTGAGGTACGGTCGGAGAGGGACGTTAATTGAAATTGCTTTTGGGGTCAAACTATAGACGTCAGGGTAAACGGTGCCAGGTGATGTGATCAAGTAAAAATGGACACTTTTTTAAGCAACCATTTTGGCAAGCGGTATTTCCTCGAATATTTTCGGGCTCAGATATTCAAGGTAAGAATGACGCCGGTTGCAATTGTAGAACACCTCGATGTAATCAATGATGTCCAGTTTCGCTCTTTCACTGGTTCTGTAATTCAGTGAACTACCACGGGCATGAACCCGTGGTAGTTCACTGAGTTGCGACACTTCGGTATCCAAAATATACGATACTTGCAGTCCCATGCTATATGGCTTAAGCTTCTTACATCGTTCAACGAAAGCCTCCTCGCCTGTAAACTTTCAGCGGTTCATAGATGGGAGGCTTTCATTTACTCCAGGTACTGTCAAACTATTCGGGTCCCCCGGCAAAGCCGGGGGGGGGTCCCTAAGTACTAAAAAATTCAACATGGAATCAGCTCGATCAACCTTCACGGAGGAATCACCATGAGAGCAGCAATACTAAACAATACAGCAGACCTGTCGGTTCGTGACCTTCCTGATCCGGTACCGGGGTCGGGAGAGGTTGTCATCGACGTGACTTTAGCAGGCCTCTGCGGGTCGGACTACTTGCTGTACCACGGGAAGTTCGGCGTCCCCCTGCCCGTGGTACCGGGTCACGAGGGGATGGGGATCGTTAAAGAGATCGGCCCCGGGGTGTCGAATGTGGCTGTGGGACAAAGGGTTGTCATCCAGCCCAACTTTGCCTGCTGGAATTGTGACCTCTGCGATTCAAAACTCGACAACATCTGTCACGAGAAGGTGCGCCTCGGCATCGACACCAACGGCGTGTTCGCCCAGTTCGTCAAGATCCCTTCCAGGTATGTGTGGCCTGTTCCGGAAGGCATCGACGATCGGACCGCAACACTGACAGAGCCGCTGGCCGTTGCCGCCCACGCCGTGAAGAACCTGACCCCGTCCGAGGGGGACCGCGTCCTTATCATCGGCGCCGGGGTCATCGGCCTTCTGACGCTCCTTCTGGTCAAGCTCGAAGGAGCGGACCTGACTGTTTCGGACCTTTTGACCGAGCACCTGGCTATGGCTGAGAAGATGGGGGCAGACAGGGCCTTCCATGTCGGTGGTGAAGGGGAGCTGAAACCGTCCTCCTTTGACCTGATATACGAGACCAGCGGGGCTCCGTCCGGACTTGCGGATGCCATCGGTTTTGCGGCCCCCGGGGCGCGAATTGCTCTGCTTGGTCTGGAAGGTCAAGACCACCCTGTTTCTTCTACCCAGATCGTCCGCAAGGAACTTTCCATCGTGGGCTCGATGATCTACACCGACGAATTTCCCGGTGTTCTAGAGCTTCTCCAAACCGGGCGGATTGACCCCACTCCCCTTATCTCCGACATGATCGGACTCGATGACCTCGAAAACGCCATAAAAAACTTCAACGCACCGGGCCGGTTCAAGGTCTTAGTCTCCCCTTGAGGAACCCGACGCTGTGATGCCCGGCAATATTCATAAGATAGACCGCGCCCCGGAACTGCTCCTCGAGGATGAGGCCTTAAGGGACGGTCTCCAGATGGAATCCAGGGTGTTTGGTCTCGAGGAGGAGTAGGACCGTTCACCCAACTCAACATGAACGACATTAACGACCATGCTCAGGGGGAGACCTTTTCGAAAAGGGATTCGGCGATCCCGTCAATGCGCTTGCCGCTGATATCCGCTATATTCAGGATTTCAATGCAGCAAAAGTGTCGAGTACCGCATCTTCAGGGACCTGATCGGTCACAAAGACATCGCCGACATCCTTGAGCAGCACATACCGCAGCTTCCCGGCCTTCTTCTTTTTGTCGCTCCTCATGGCCTCGAACAGCTGCTTCGGAACCAGGTTGGTCGGGATCCGGGTCGGTAAGCCGGCGGACATAAGGACAGACTCGACCCTTGCCTGCAGTTCTTCAGGGCAATGGCCCAACTTTACGGAAAGGTTCGTGGCAGCAACCATTCCCATGGCCACGGCCTCGCCATGATTGACCCTATGATGGCTGAGGCGTTCAATGGCGTTTGCAAAAGTGTGTCCGAAATTCAGTACAGCCCTCAGACCCTGATCAAAAGGATCTTCCTGAACGATATTGATCTTGACCTGAATGGCCTGGGCAACAAGTGCCTGAATTTCAGAAGCCTGCTGCCCGATCTCCCTGCTGGTCTGAATCCAGCTTCCAGACTCGATCTTCTGAAGCAGGTCCGAATCAGCGATGAGGCTGTGCTTGATAACCTCCGCCATTCCGGACGCAAATGCCCTGGGGGGCAGGCTCTGCAGAGTAGCTATATCGGCAATCACGGTTTTGGGTTGTTTGAAAGCACCGATCAGGTTCTTCGCATTCGGCAGATCAACTCCGGTCTTACCGCCGATGCTGGTGTCGACCATGGCCAACAGGCTGGTGGGACACTGCACACAATCGACCCCTCGCATATAGGTTGCCGCTATAAAGCCGGCGAGTTCACTGATCACGGTTCCGCCAAGCGCAATGACCGTTCCGCTACGGTCGAAATCCCCTTCAAGCAGCTGCTCGTAAATCGACTGGGCTGTTGCCAGGGTTTTATTCCGTCTGCCGGGCGATATGCTGACCACAACATCGACGGAACCACAGCTCTGAGTATACAGGGAACCAACGGTATCATCCGTGATGATGGCAATGGGGCCATCAATTCCGGCTAACTGTGAAATAAACGGCAGGAGTCCTTCACCGACAATAAACTCATAGCGGTCGTCAGGCGCCGCAATGGGCAGACGGACGTCCGGCTCTCCCGCTATTATCCCTGCGAGATCTTCAGCAACGGTTTCCGGATTTTTTTCAGAGGTGACAAATTGGGGAAATTGACCGTATCCCTTCTCTCGCTGATGCAAGAGTTCGACGATATGCTCAAGCGGATTCGGCACCTGGAGCAACGGGCGGGCATGGCTATCACTCTCGACGCGCTTAAGGATTTCCTCTGGTGTCGCCACCAGACAGAAAACCCGGCCGGATTTACCAAGTGTGATGGCATTGTCACCATCGAGCATGAATCGACCACCGGTGGCAATGACCATGCCGCTTTTATCCGCAAGCTCCCGGGCAAGTTCTGCCTCCATTTTTCGAAAAGCCGCTTCGCCTTTTTCTTTGAAGAATTCGGCGATAGTCATGCCTATCCTTGATTCGATCAGATGGTCGGTATCGACAAAATCATAGCCGATCTGCGATGCCAGGGTTCTGCCAACAGAGGTTTTCCCGGTAGCCATAAAACCGGTCAAAATGATGTTTTTCTTATTATTATATTGCGTCATGTCGATTCAGAATAACTGAAGACCAACGACCATCCTATCTGGGTCCTGATAAGAAAGGTGTTCGATGTCTTCGCTCAAGCTCGCGCAATGTTTTGCCGGGCGTAGATGCACGTCATCAGAATCATCCAAATTTTCTAATGCAAACTGTCGGACAAGACTGTGCATCTCAAAGTAATTTCCAGTTTTATCGGCCCTTAATAAGTTCCACCTTGCTAAAACGTCCAGCTGCTGACCCAAATCAGAAGCAGCTCCGTAACCGTTCCCGCCGTCTTTTTTTGAGCTTCCGACTTCGCCTTCCAGACTATGACGGACAAGATGGCATGACAGGCTAAGATCAAACCCCTTAAGGTCCTGGTTTTAACCTTAGCAAAACTTCGTTAACTTCGCGGTCAATTGGCTCTTGACCTGTGCATAAGCCGACACAAAACTTTTAATTTAACCCTGTATCACCCTGCCTGCTGTGAGCAAGCGAAGCCGTGCCGAACGGTGTTAAATTAGTTTTCCACCCATTCCGATCTTTATCCAGGTACTCATTTCCAGGATGAACCTCAATTAATGGGGATTTTCATGTCACCCTATAACGATACTGAGGATCCCGATCAGACACATGTGACAAATCCAGAGCAGATCGCCGGCAACCTACATAGAGTTGGATGTAGCCTGGAGATCAATCCGCCAAGCAGGCCAAAACATACCTGAGAATTAGAGCGGGATTTCGCCTGCGGCCCGCTTGAAAGCCGTCAAGTTACATCTGCAATATGCCTCAAAAACCCGTTTACAGTCCAGTCTAAACTAGGAGATTGCGAGTACAGGTAAGAACCAGGCAAGATGCTTCTTATACGTCATTCTCCCGCTCTTTTCGAAGTCTGTGATAATGCTTGATATATTTTACTATATATACCTACACCTCATTCTGGTGCATGGCCGGCTAAAGCAATGTTAGCGGTCTGGAGAACCACGAAGAGATGCTTGGATCCAAGCCCATTACAATCCATGAAGTGTCTTGCCTGAAGAGGGAAGCTGAGATGGTCAAGTAAAAATGGACACTTTTTTAAGCAACCATTTTGGCGAGCGACATTTCCTCAAATGTTTTCGGGCTCAGATATCCCAGGTAAGAATGACGCCGGTTGCAATTGTAGAACATCTCGATGCAATCAACGATATCCAGTCTCGCTGCTTCCTTGGTTCTGTAATTCGTTAAATACAAACGCTCGGCTTCCAGGCTGCCGAAGAAGCTTTCCGCAACCGTATTATCCCAGCAATCACCTTTTCTGCTCATACTGCTGACCATCTTGTGGGTCCTGAGCTTTTTCTGAACGTCATCACTGCAATACTGGCTCCCACGATCCGAATGAAATATCAGGCCGGGACCGGGTCATCGTAGGCGAACGGCCATGAACAGGGCATCCATGACCAGCTTTCGGTTGATCCAGCTGCTGATGGACCACCCCACGATCTTGCGGGAAACAGGTCCAGGACAACAGCAAGATACAACCGGCCTTCGAATGTCCACACATACGTGATATCGGAAACCCATACACGATCAGGTTCCCCTACATCAAACCGACGTTCAAGTAAATTCGGGGCGACGGGCAGGTCGTGTTTGCTGTCTGTTGTCGCTTTGAACTTCATGCCCCGTCTGACGGAAACGTTCGCCAGATCCATCAGGGTGCCGGCCTTGGTACGACCACATGGCTCGCCGCGCGCTTCCAATTCCTTCGCGATACGGCAGGCACCGTAGGTCCCTTTTGATAGCCGATGCGCCTCACGAACAACAGGAATCAGCCTGTCACGTTCCCTCTGACGCAGTGATTTACCCCGCTTGCGCCAAGCGTAATGGCCGCTCCTGCTTATTCTCATTACCGTACACACCAGAGCTGTCGGATATGCCTTCCTTGCCGTATCAATGAATTGATACCTCAGCTCGATTCGTTCGCAAAGAAGGCTGCCGCCTTTCTTAAGATTTCGCGCTCCATCTGTAAACGCTTGTTCTCTTTGCGAAGACGCTTCAACTCCGACTGCATGGCAACCTTGTCGCCAGGGTTGGAATAATCCCCGGCGCCAACCTCAAATTGCCGCTTCCAGCGACCTAACAGATTGGGGTTGATACCCAGATTCCGGGCTGCCTCCGATGTCTTGTAACCCTGCTCCGTTACAAGCTTTACAGCCTCTTCCTTGTATTCCTGTGTGTAGTTGCGCCGTTTTCCCTTGGTCATTGAACACCTCCTGTGAGAATATATATCCGCTCTTAGGAATGTGTCCACCAATACCCTACCACTTCAGTACAGGGGTTGTGAGGAGGCGGTGTTTGTTTAGAGGGACTCATGGGTTCTCAGGGGACAATGCCAAACCGTTGGAAAGGGGACATTTTATTCCGGCGAAAATGGGACAAACTGAACCGGTGTTGACATCTCCTTGACTGGGGCCTCGGCCGACCGGTGGGGTTCCCAAAGCTCAAGCCATCGGTAAAGACGATCTCACTGCGTCTTCCCGAGATCATGCTGGAGGAGTTAAAGCTTCTGGCCAATCGCATGGATGTTCCATATCAGTCCCTCATGAAAATCTACCTGGCCGAGAGGATCGACCGTGAGGTGAGGGGCCGCAAGCATTCCGGACACGAAAAAACCAGTGTCGCGCATGATGGGAACACGCCGGAATACGGGAAGTGATCCAGAGGTGCTTGATGTCAAAAAATGGTGAAGAATTCACGGGTTCATGGTGGTCTTATCCACCGCTGCGAAATGCCCTGCTTGCGGGAGTGATCGCGCTGGCCGTATTTATCCTCGAACGTACCGGATATATTGGTGAAGATATCGCCACGTGGTTCTACCTGATCGCTATACCCCTTGGCGGTTATATGTGGGCAAGAGAAGGCGTTGAAAAGCTCATAGAGGACCATGAAATTGGTATCTCCATGCTGATGATAGCCGCGACGGTTGGAGCAGGATATCTCGGAATGTGGGATGAGGCAGCCGCCCTGGTTGTACTTTACGGCGCGGCAAAAGGCATCGAGGAATATACCTACAGCAGAACACGCCATGCCATTCGCTCTCTGCTGGATCTAGCGCCTAAAGAAGCACGGGTAATCCGCGACGGTGAAGAGCAGATCATTCCGGCGGAGAATTTACGAATAGGTGATGAGTTTATAGTGCTTCCCGGTGAATCACTACCCACGGATGGAGTGATTATCACAGGTGAGTCCAGCCTGGATGAATCAACGGTAACCGGCGAATCGATCCCGGTGGATAAAACAACCGGCGATAAAGTATTTGCGGCCTCGATCAATTGTCAGGCCGCCTTGACGCTCAAGGCAACCGCTGAGCATTCCGATAACACATTGTCGCGCATTATCGATCTGGTTGAAAACGCGCAGGAGCAAAAAGGACGTGCTCAGGAATGGATGGAACGTTTTGGCCAACGCTACAGCCCTCTGGTCCTGCTGACAGCGGTTATTCTGATTGTGATAGCGGTTTTTCCTCAGAGTGATTCCGCGTTCTGGATAGAAAAAGCGGTTATTCTGCTTGTGGCTGCTGCGCCCTGCGCATTGGTAATCTCACTGCCCATCGCCATGGCGGCAGGTATTTCCGGTTCCGCCAAGCGTGGCATTCTGATCAAGGGCGGCGCGCACCTTGAGCATCTGGGTGTTATAAAAACCATTGCTTTTGATAAAACAGGTACATTGACATACGGTAAACCGAGAGTGAGTGATGTCATTTCCCTGCAGGATAGTGAATCAACCCTGATCAGCCTGGCTGCCGGGTTGGAGAAATATTCCAGTCACCCGCTGGCAGCGGCCATTTTGAAATACGCTGAAGAACAAAACGTGGAAATAGCCGCAACGACCGATAGTGAAGCGCTGTTTGGCTCCGGTGTGCAGGGTCGTATTGACGGGCAGGGCTGGTATCTTGGTAATCCCGGGCTGTTTCAGGACATGGGGGTCGACCTGGGAGATTTGGACGAGAAAATAGGCCGGCTGCAATCAGAAGGCAAAACGGTGGTTGTATTGGGCAATGACCAGCAGATCATCGGGCTTATCGCCATGCAGGACGCCTTACGTGAAAATGTCACGGACGTGATACGAAGCTTCCACGCTATGGGAATACGTACAGTCATGCTGACGGGAGACAATCCGCTGGCGGCCAAAAGGGTCGCAGGCCATTTAGGCATTGATGATGTGCGTGCCGGTCTGAAACCTGGTGATAAAGTATTTGCCGTTCAGGAATTATTAAGAGAAGGTCCTGTTTTAATGGTAGGTGATGGCGTGAATGATGCTCCTGCGTTAGCCACAGCAACCTGTGGTGTCGCGATGGGCGCTGCGGGAACAGACGCGGCCATCGAAGCCGCTGATGTTGCTCTGATGGCGGATGACCTTGCCAAGCTTGAAGAAGCCATTTTACTGGGTCATAAGGCGCGCCGTGTCGGCCGACAGAATATTATTTTCGCATTGATCATTCTGGGAATTTTGATTCCCGCAGGTGTTGGAGGCATTATTAGCGTAGCCATGGCTGTGCTTGTGCATGAGGTGAGTGAGTTATTAGCCGTTGCCAATGGATTGCGGGCTGGTAGTTTACCCGATGCCGTGTAAATCCCTCCCCCTCAAGGGGGAGGAGGTTTAGGTGGGGGTGAGTTTCTATAACCTGTGGCCCGGTTTATCGCTGCCTCTCCTGCAGGGGTCTGGCACCAAGATAAGATACGGGTATAGTTGAAATTGCGCTTAAGGTAAAAGGTTCATCCGTTTAATGCGTACCTTTATTATTGCTGTCATTGCGAGCCCGAGTAAAACCGTGGCGCGGCAATCCCGGGCGACTTGTCACGGCGAAGTTCGAAGAACGAAGACGGAAGCTGAAAAGGTCGTTGCGGCGCCCTCCGGTCGCTCACGGGGTCGCTTCGCAAGGGTTTCAGCTCGCGATGACAGATGGCGGTTTTCAGCTCACGATGACAACGGGCGAGGTCTAACCATGAAGATACTGGTTTTAAACTTCGCGAAACTTCGTTAACTTGTTTTAAATAAACCCTGTGTTACCCTGTGAAACTCTGTGCACCCTGTTTAACCCCGTGTACTCCGTGTTAAATTAGCTTTTCCCGAAGTCCGGTCTTCATTCAGGTACTCATTTCCAGGATGAACCAGGTAAAATATCATAGCTGGATCGGACAAAGGAGTCGTGTATGGAAAAAGCTTCCGTGAGGATCAGCGACATCGTTGATGAGATGGAAAGCCTCGGTGACGGCCGGGAATCCTATTTGAACAGGGTGACAGGAGAGCTCTTCATGATTACCGATGAGGAGTGGCGGGCCGCCGAGGACGGCGAATCACCGGGCCGGGTCCCTGGTGGAACGAGAGAGGCCATCGAAGCCGCTGCGGATGTACTCGAAAATCCGGAAAGCTACGTCTCGCTCCCGACCCGTTTCGATATCAATGAATACATGATTATGGAAGACTTTGCCCACTCTCGGGAGGACAGGAAGGTTTCCGGAGAACTGCTGGAAGCTATAAATGGTAGGGGAGCTTTCCGCATGTTCAAGTTATCCATCCGGAGGCTGGAGATAGAGGAACCATGGTTTGTTTTCAGGAGACAGGCCTTCGAGGAAACCGCCAGGCGATGGTGCAGGGAGAACGGCATCGATTACACGGAGTAATGACCATTGTTCGGGCGAAGTGCACAGGTGATTTATGAATCCGCGGGCGGCCTCCGGACCATTTGTTTTTCCAAAAGATAACAAGGGAGCAGTGTCTTTTCATGGAGGAAACCTCGTTCAAGAGGATTCATCCAGGACGAGCAGCGAGTCAGGAAGTGAACAGACTTGGAAATCCACGGCCGCAGGGAGGCTGGTGTGGAAAAAGAAAAGCGGGGACAAGGGGTATTTTGTGGTTGAAAATCAACCATCAGATGGTTATAATTCCACCACATGATAGCCAGGAACATAACAGACGGAATTCTTGAAAGCCTTTCGGACAGCCCGGTGGTCCTGCTCGTCGGGGCAAGACAGGTCGGGAAGAGCACCCTGGCGCAGAAGATCGCTTCCGATCATCATCAGGCACGATATCTGACCCTTGACGATGCCGTGATCCTGTCAGCGGCGCGGTCCGACGCCGCCGGTTTCCTGTCGGGGCTGGAAGGTCCGGTGGTGCTGGATGAAGTGCAGAGGGCTCCGGAGCTTTTCCCGGCCATCAAGGCCTCGGTGGACCGGGACCGTAAGTCCGGGAGGTTTCTGCTGACGGGATCGGCCGACGTCATGCTCCTCCCGAAGGTCTCCGAGTCCCTGGCAGGGAGGATGGAGATCCACACCCTGTGGCCGTTTTCCCAGGGAGAGCTCTCGGGCGTGAAGGAGAGCTTCATAGACCTGCTGTTCATGGAGTCGAAAAGATATCCTGAGGTGCCGGGTCCGGAAAACCGGGACCGGGACATCGCTGGAAGGATAGTGACCGGCGGCTATCCGGAGATAATAAAAAGAACCGGCGAGTCCAGGAGACGGAGCTGGTACGGTTCCTACATCACGACTATCCTTCAAAGAGACATACGCGAACTGGCCAATATAGAGGGATTGACCGATCTGCCCCGCATACTGTCCCTGCTCGCCGCCAGGGCCTCTTCCCTGCTCAACTACGCGGAACTGTCCAGAAGTTCGGGATTGCCCCAGAGCACTTTCAAGCGCTACATGGCACTGCTGGAGGCAGCGTTTCTGGTTCGCCGGATTCCCTCCTGGTCGGGCAACCTGTCCAAAAGGCTCGTCAGGTCGCCAAAGTTATTTTTAAACGACACCGGCCTTGCGGCGTACCTGATGGGATTGAACAGGGCCGGCTTGAGCGCAAATAAAACGATTTTCGGGCCGCTCCTTGAAAACTTCGTCGTTATGGAACTGATGAAGCAGACCGCCTGGAGCGAGGCGTCCCCGGGCATTTACCACTTCAGGTCGCAGACCGGGCAGGAGGTGGACGTTGTCCTCGAAGCACGGGACGGCACGTGCGTGGGTGTCGAGGTGAAGGCTTCCCGGACCGTCGGCGCCGGCGATTTCAGGGGGCTCAAGGCCCTGGCCGAGCTGCTGGGTCCAAAGTTCGTCAGGGGCGTGATCCTCTATACCGGAAAGGAGACCGTTCCCTTTGCCGAAAACATGCACGCTGTTCCAGTGGATTCATTGTTCAGGGGAGAAGCAGGAAGGGAAATGGGGGGTATATCTAATGTCCGATAATCAGAAGTGGCTGCTTTCTGCAATTTTGTCTATTCTTTTTGTCGCCACATCGGCCGGCAGTTCCATGGCGTCGCGGTCCCACGACCTACCAGCCGATATCAACCCGTCGGCAAGGTATCTATTTTATCTCCACGGTAAAATAGCAGAGGACAAGGGCCCTAATGGCATGAATCGGCAGTACGGAGCGTATGATTATTTCGGTTTGCTGAAAGCGTTTGAGGGTTACGGTTTTACCGTCGTGAGCGCGCTCAGACCAAGGGGAACCAAACCCGGAAGATATGCCCATCGGATTGCAAGACAGATAGAAAAACTTAAATCAGCCGGTGTTCCTTCCCGCAATATTGCTGTAGTGGGTTTTTCAAAGGGCGGAGTAATCACCTTTTATGTTTCAGCGGCCCTTGATGATCCTGAACTTAATTACGTTGTGATGGCCGGCTGCGGTAAAGGCAGTTTCGCGAGGGCATATAAACAGATACTGAAAAACGTTGCTCCCTCGCTCTCAGGGAGGTTCCTGTCTATATACGACCGCAGCGACGATTCCGGCGGCACGTGCAAGGAGGCCTTCAAAAAGGGTGCAGGCAGTATAAAGAGCAGTGAGATTAAGTTGAAAACCGGCCTTGGACACGGGGTATTTTACAGGCCCCGTAATGTCTGGCTGAAGCCGGTGACGGAGTGGATAACGGAAAATTGAAACGTATAACATTATCCATATTCTAAGGCTTATTTACCGCTGATTCTCGCTGATAGATCTAAACCTAAACCTTAGGGTTGGATCTAATCCGCGTCCATCTGCGTCCATCCGCGGTAAAGGAATTCTTAAAACTCATTGGCCGCTGATGCACGCTACGCTCCGCGGGTCCCAGATCCTGCTTTTCTCCATT
Organism: Deltaproteobacteria bacterium; assembly: GCA_013151915.1. Taxonomy (NCBI): domain Bacteria; kingdom Pseudomonadati; phylum Myxococcota; class Myxococcia; species Deltaproteobacteria bacterium. Next base: position 39,854 of record JAADHJ010000044.1, on the reverse strand, counting down.
ACCTGCCTTATCCCCTCCATTCCTGTTAGACCAAGCCTTTGCATCCGCTTTTCCACTCTGGACTCTGGACACTGGACACTGGACTCTGGACTGTTCTTCCCCTCTGGGCTCTGGACCTTGGACTCTGAAAATCAAACATCCCCTATCCATTTCAGGTGCTTGGCGAAGGGTGTCCCGCGAACGGTATCGTAAAGCTCCCTCCCGGCGGTGACCATGCGGCATTCCTGCCGGACCGCAAGGGCGAGGCTCAAACCATCGGAGAGAGGGCGATCCATGGCCGCCGCTATCTCCAGCGCCGCCTCGATGAGATGGCGGGAAGGATGGATGTCCACCGCCACCGAGCTGAGCGCGGCATAGACCTCGCGGCTCTCTTCAATGGTAAGCTCCCCGAGCCGAACCTTCCGGGAGAGGAGATCGCCGGCCTCCGGAAGGAGCTGTTCCGTGGCCACCAATTCGTTGAATCCTTCCAGGAGGCGGACCGCACTTTCGGAGTGCACCTCCGGGACAAACCACTTGACGGCCACACAGGCCTCCACGACGAACCGGTTCAAACCCTGCTCGATTTCTCGGCAAGCTTCGCGCTGTCCGTGTGTTCCCGGCCTCCGAGCATCCTCCGTATCCTCGCGGAGAGGATAACGGTGTCCCGGGACTCCGACCGGGCGGCATTTTCGATGATGTTCTTTATCTCGGACTGCATGGACCGGCCGTTTCGCCGCGCCCGCGCCTTGATGTGTTTGATGGTTTCATCTCCGAGATCCCGCACGAGGATATTGGGCATGGCAACCTCCCTCTTTAAATCAGTTCCTAGTTCCTGGTTCCTGGTTCCTGGTTTAAAGGCCTGCCCTGAGCAAACGAAAGTGCGTCGAAGAGTTCCTGGTTCCTAGTAAAAACCACTGATTCCTCGGCACCAGGCACTGGTTTCTTACACCTTGATCCGTTCGCCTCCGGTGTAGACCGTCATCCTCTCGCCCCGGACATAACCCACCAGGGTCATTTTCACCCTTTTGGCCAGGTCGAGCGCCAGCGACGTGGGAGCGGACCTGGAAACGAGAATGGGGATACTCATCTTGGCCACCTTGATGATGATCTCGGAGGACAGGCGGCCGGTGGTAATAAGCAACTTGTCCTCGAGGGAAATTTCTTCAAGAAAGGCCGCCCCCCGGATCTTGTCCACCGCGTTATGACGGCCGATGTCGTCCCGAAACAGCAGGATACCCTCCTCATCGGCCAGGGCGCTGTTATGAACGCCGCGTGTGGCCCGGTAAAGCCCGGACATCCGGTTGAGTTCGGCCATGAGATGATAGACCTGGCGCGGCGTAATCCGCAGTTCAGATGTTACCGGCCTTGCGTGCAGGGAATCGAGCACGCTGTAGAAGGTCGCCCCCTTGCCGCACCCGGAGGTTACCGTCCTCCTTTCCCACAGTTTCTCGACCATGGACAGATCGCCGGATACTTCCACCTCCACCGTCCCTACTTCAGGATCATCCCGAAGAGATATAAGGTCACCCCTGTTTGAAATGAACCCTTCGGAAAGGAGGAAGCCCAACGCCAGCGCCCGGTTGGCGTCTCCCGTGGTAACGAGAGTAATAAGCTCCCGCCCGTTAAGGAATATCGTCAGGGGCACCTCGCGAACCACAGGGAGGGTGTCATCCAGAACCTCGTCACCTTTGATGACCAGGACGTCATGAATTTCCTGCCGTGGGTCGCCGTCCATCATCCTTCTCCCAATAATACCAGAAAGTCACCCTCATTCAGGAGCGTGACGCCAAGTTCCTTCGCCCTGGGAAGTTTGCTCCCGGGGTCCGCACCCGCGACGAGGTAGTCGGTTCTTCTGCTCACGGACGACGTCACCCGCCCCCCCAGGGATTCGATCCTCTCTTTGGCTTCTTCCCTGGTAAGATTCGCCAGTGTCCCGGTGAGTACGAAGATCTTCCCAACCAGGTCCGTCCCCCTGTGCCCCCCTGGGATCTCAGGTTTTATATAACTGTAAAGCCTGCCGGCGACACGGACGTTGCTTTCCTCATCGAAAAAGGCCCGCACCGATTCAGCTGTCCCCGGGCCGATATTGTCGATGGCCGCCATCTGGTCGACCGTTGCCTCCTTGAGCTCCGCAAGGGTCCTGAACCGGTCGGCGAGAATCTTTGAAACGAACCTTCCAACAAGCGGGATTCCGAGAGCGAAGATAAACCTGGACCACGGCCTCCCCCGGGTGGCGTCTATGGCCTCCAGCAGTTTTTTCGCAGACCGGTCCGCGAACAGGTTCAGAGAAAGGAGTTGATCCTCCTTCAGGAGGTAAAGATCCGCGGGGTCTTTCACCATTTTCCCGTCGACGAGTTGAGATATGGTTTTTCTCCCGAGCCCCTCGATGTCCATTCCTCCGCGGGAGGCGAAGTGAAAAATCCTCTCCTTGACCTGGGCAGGGCAGGCGATGTTGGTACAGCGGTGGGCCGCCTTGCCCTCCAGACGGATCACGTGAGCCCCGCAGACAGGACAACTGTCAGGGATGGTGTAGGGGACCTCTTTGCCGGTTCGTCTGCTCCCGAGGACATCCACCACCTCGGGGATGACGTCCCCGGCCCTTTGGACCAGAACCGTATCGCCGATCCTGACATCCTTGCGGTCTATCTCATCCTGGTTGTGAAGGGTCGCCCGGGAGACTGTAACTCCCCCGACCTTGACCGGTTGGAGCACAGCGACCGGGGTAATGACCCCGGTTCTTCCTACCTGAGCGACAATATCGTTAACGACCGACTCAACCTGCTGGGGGGGGAACTTGTAGGCTATGGCCCATCTCGGGCTTCGGGAGGAAGTCCCCAGGATCTCACGCTGGTCGAACCTGTTCACCTTGATCACCATGCCGTCGATCTCGTAGGGCAGGTCGTCCCTCAACTGGAGCAGCTCGTCATAGAATGCCAGGGCATCATCCATGCCCAGGCATCGGCGGCGAAGATGGTTGACCTTCAAACCCAGGCTGGACAGGTAGGACAGCAGGTCCCACTGGTTGTCCGGTCCGGCATCCGACAATTCCCCTACAGTGTAAAAAAACCCGTCCAGGCGCCGTGATGCCGTCACACCCGGATCGAGCTGCCTGAGGGAGCCGGCGGCGGCGTTCCTCGGGTTGGCGAATGGGGGTTCGCCCTCCTCAAGACGTCGGGCATTGAGCGCCTGGAACTCATCCTTGAACATGAGTATTTCACCGCGTATTTCCATGCGGTCGGGCACCTCAAGTTCTGTGCCACCTCTGCGGGGCAAAGCGCCCAGACGAAGGGGGATCGACCGGACCGTCCGCAGGTTCGCTGTGATATCCTCACCCACCATCCCGTCGCCACGTGTGGAACCCAGGACCAGGGATCCCCTCTCGTAGACAAGCTCTACACCAAGGCCGTCGAGTTTGGGTTCGACAACATAGTCGATCTCGCCGGAGGGTTTCAGCAGCCGTTTGAGACGGCGGTCAAACTCCAACGCCTCCCCCTCATTGAAAACATTACCCAGAGACAACATGGGAATCGTATGTCTGACTGCTCCGAAATCCTTCCGGGGGGGGGCGCCGACCCGGGCCGTGGGGGAATCCGGGGACTCAAGTTCCGGGTGGGATTTCTCAAGATCGGCCAGGCGTCTGAGAAGGCGGTCATACTCCTCGTCCGGGATTTCCGGCCTGTCCAGGGTGTAGTAGAGGTAGTTGTGCCGTTCGAGCTGCCGGCGGAGTTCCTCCACTTCCCGCCTGACTTTTTCCGGAACGGTCACCTGGTCACTGCCCTACAGGCACTCACAGGGCGACTGCCTTGAGCAGGAGGAAGATAAGGATGGTCAAAACGGCGGCGGCGGGAATGGTAATGAGCCAGGAATTGATGATATTGCGGATCACCCGAAGGTTGATGGCCGCCACCCCCTTGGCCATGCCCACACCGATGATGGATCCTACCAGAGTATGGCTGGTGGAAACCGGCAGACCAAGTTTGGAGCAGGCGAGAACAGTAGTTGCGGTGGCAAACTCCGCCGAGAAACCGCGGGAGGGTGTAATAGAGGTGATCTTTCTGCCCACCGTCTCGATGACCTTGTATCCCCATGTTCCCAGGCCGATGACGATCCCAACGCCGCCCAGGGCAAGGATCCATATCGGTACGCCCACTGTCATTTCGAGATTGCCGGTTTTAAATACGGACACAATGGCGGCGAACGGCCCGATGGCGTTGGCGACATCATTTGCGCCATGGGCGAACGCCACGTAACAGGCAGTCCCAATCTGGAGGTATCTGAATATCCCTTCAACCTGATCGAATGCAGCCTTCCGTTTCCTTGGTCTGACGGCATACTTTCTCACCAGGATGAACTTCATGGTCAGGTAGGCCAGAACGCCGACGGCAAGGGCGATAATGAGGGCTTCCCTGAAGGGAATATCCAGATGCAGATTTTTCAGCCCTTTAAAGAGCATGGATAAGACAAGCACAACGGCCACCGGAAAGATGAGGATTGGAACGACTCTCCTCGCGGCACGGACAGGATCCCAGGACGCCAGAACGGTCCTTTTGATGAACGAGAAGGTAACAAACGCGATAACCCCCCCGACCAACGGGGAGATAAACCAACTCGCCACCACCGAGCCCAGCCTTCCCCAGTTTATCGCAGACATCCCGCCGACAAGGAGGCCGAAACCCACAATGGCCCCCACGATGGAGTGGGTGGTGGAGACGGGAAGGCCCAACGCTGTGGACAGGTTCAGCCAGATACCCGACGCCAGCAGGGCCGACAGCATTCCCAGGACGAAGAGGTCCGCGTTGCCCTGGAAAATGGCGGGAGAAACGATCCCCTTGCGAACGGTGTCGGTGACGTGCCCCCCAACGAGGAAAGCCCCGGCGAATTCGAACACCCCTGCAAGTAAAACAGCCTGCTTGAGGCTGACGGCGTGGGAACCCACGGACGTTCCCATGGCGTTGGCCACATCGTTGGCGCCGATGTTCCATGCCATATAGAAGCAGACCGCAAGGCTGACCCAAAAAACCCAGATTCCAAGCTCAAGCACGAATAACACCCCTACTCAATCGCGGCGCATCCCGATGGATTTTATTTGGAAATGAAAAGGCGAATACGATTGCCCGTCCTCTCGGCGTTATTCGCGATATCCCCCAACGCCCCCAGGACCTTCATCCAAAGAACAATATTCAAGGCCCCAAATTCATCCTCCAGGGCAAGTAGTTTTTTGAGCAGGTCATGCTGCATCCGGTCGGCCTTGTGCTCCTCACGGCCCAGTGCGTCGATCATCTCGGTGACCTTTCCGGCCTCGGCTCCGCCGAAAGAAGCCTCAACCAGTTCATCCAGCTCGCTGCTGATCCTGGCAAAATGCTCCACGGTGGTCATTACCTGCCCTATGAAGCCCCACAGCTCATCCCTGATCGTCTTTGGAAACGGAAGCTTGCGCATGTTCAAAAGGACCATAACGTCCTCGGCCACATCGCTGATCTTGTCCTGAAAGGACAGGATATCCACAATATCTTTCCGTGCCACCGGTGTAAAAATGGTCTTGGGCAGATCGCCCCGGATCTCGTTTTTTATGATGTCGGCTTCATATTCCGCATGCCCGATCTTTTTCGACAGCTCATCGAACATTTTTTCGTCGTCCTCTTCAAAGGCCTTGAAGAGGTCCGGGATAAGCTTGGCGGTATCCATCACTTTCGTCATATGGTCCTGCAGGGGACCGAATGGGGATTTGGCGAAAAGTTCGAAAATGGTTCTTCTCATGGGTTTTCCTCCCGCATCAAACGCCCCCTTCCAGGAGCACATCATCACTGTTCAGCAGGTACACATCGACTGGTTGACCGGCCTCGGCACCGTCAACGTCCTCGGATAGAATAATAATCCCGTTTGCGGAGGACATTGACCGCAGTATCCCGGATCCCTGCTTACCCGTTGTTCTCACGTAAAATATTCCATCCTTTCTCTCTACTATGCCTCGGATAAAATTTCTACGGCCTTTTTTCTTTCTGATGCTCTGCTCCATAAGTGCCTGAATTGTGGGTCTGAAAAGTCTGGTGTGGCCCATCATCTTCCTGATGGCCGGACGGGCGTAGAGTTCGAAGGACAGGGCAGCGGATACGGGGTTGCCCGGAAGGGCGAATATGGGTTTCCAGCCCATAACGCCGAAGGTCATGGGCTTGCCCGGTTTCTGGGCGACCCTGCAGAAGAGGACCCTGGCGCCTATCTCCTCGAGTACGTCCTTCAGGAAATCGTAATCCCCCATGGACACCCCCCCGGATGTAACGACCACATCCGAAGTCAGCCCTTCCCGGATCATTCCGGCCATTTGGGCGGGATCATCCGGGGATATGCCCAACACGCGGGGAATGGCCCCACATTCTTGGACAAGGCCCATCAGGGTATAGGAGTTGCTGCTGAATATCTGAGCATCGCGGGGAATCTCACCCAGGTCAACCACCTCATCCCCGGTGGCAAGAATGGCTACCGTAGGTCTTCTGTAGACGGTCAGCTGGGCGATCCCCTGGGAGGCCACAAGGCCCATGTCGGCCGGATTGAGGCATCTTCCCGGTTTCAGGATATCGGACCCGGAGGCGATGTCCTCGCCGGCGGCGCGGATGTTATCGCCTACCCCCAGGGGTTTGCCGAGAACGAGGTAATCGTCCTTAAAGGATGTGTCTTCAACCCGCACCACCGAATCCACGCCATCCGGGATCGGGGCTCCAGTCATGATTTTCACAGCCTCATGGGAACCCACGGCAGCCCCGGGCTCATCACCGGCCCTGATTGTCCGGGACACGGGGATAAAGACAGGTGCGGCTTCAGAGGCCCCGGTGGATTGGGCGGCGTTCAGGGCAAATCCGTCCATGGCCGAGTTATCCATGGGGGGAACATCACGGCAGGCATGGACGGCTTCGGCGAGAACCCGTCCCAGACAATCGGTCAGGGGCACGACCTCCACCCCACCGACATGAGTGTTTTCCAGAATAATCCTCCTTGCCTCCGATACCTGGATCATGAGGCTCTTCCTCCCTTCTGCGTGCCGCCGCGCTTTATGCGCACGTCTCCTTTCCTCATGGTTACCTGCATCCTGTCCAGGTACTCAAGGAGGGGAATCATCCACTTCCTGCTGGTATCGGCGATCTCCCGGAACCCTTTCATGGAGAGTTCGGTATTGGATGCGAAATAGCTGTCCACCTTTTCCATAAGGGTCCTGTTGGCATCGGGATGGATATAGAAGTCGTCTTTGACTCTGACCGCATCGCCCCTTTCGGACATGAGGCCGAGAACGGCTTTCAGATGGCCTATATCCACGGCCAGGTCCCCGGCAAGATCGGGAACGAAGGGGGTTGACAGGCCGGCGGCGTCAAGAATCAAGGCGGCCCTCTTCGCCAACTCCTCCTGCTCGGGGGTAAATGCAGCGGTGTGGGCCCTGAGGAAGACAGTGTCCCCCTCAACCCCGATCACGTCTTTTTTCCCAAGGGCCGACAGGAGATTTTTGTAGGGCCGATCGGGCAACATGCTCGCGAACTTCATCCGGAGCTCCTCCCTCCCCATGCCCTTTTTAAGGGGGTGCGCCTGGTGAAAAACGTCGAGAACCTTGACAAGCCGGTCTTTCAGACCATCGAAGGACGTCGAGGAGTAGGCAAGAGCCCCGGCACCATCGCCAATGAGCACAGCCTTTCCTTCAGCCTCAAGGTCCCGCAACAGCCCGATGGCCCCAGGTACGGAAACACCCGCCCTGATCCCGATGACTCCGGCCGTCCCACCGTAATCACCTGCCTCATCCAATAGAGCTTCCATCCTCTTGCCTGGATCATCCGTCTGCAGGCGTGTCAGATGGGCGATAACCGTCTGCCGCATGCGCCGGTGCTTCGCCGGCGCCGGGTCCAGTACAACTCCTCCACCGATGGTGGTGATTGGAGAATAGCTGCGGAGGACAAACCTGTCGCCCGGCTGAGCAACCGCCGACGCTTCCAGGCGTATCTGTGCCAACGCCTCCTGCCCTGGATCGAGGGCTTCTTTCTCCAGCAGGACAACTCGGGCCATTATTTCGGAGGTGTAAAGATGGAGACGCACCCGGCTGCGATTTTTCAGGGGCCTCGGTGCGGAGGATAAAAGCCTGACATGGGTATCAAGAAGATAGGTTGGAATAAGTGAACCCGCATGGGCCGCGGTTTCCCCTCGGCGGATCTGTCCTTTTTCGATTCCCTGAAGATTCAATGCCGTGCGAGTGCCCGCGGAACTCTCCCGGACCTGTTCGCCGTGAACCTGGATGCCGCGAACTTTCGCCCTCCTGCCCTCGGGGAAGAAGTTTACCTCCTCGCCCAGCGCTACCTTCCCGGAGATAAGGGTTCCTGTTATCACAGTGCCGAACCCCTTCATGGAGAAGACACGATCCACCGGCAGGCGGAAAACTCCTTCGAGGTTCTTTCCGGGAACCAGCATGGCCGCTTCGTCCATCGCCCTGAGGAGTTCCTCTTTACCTGTGCCGTCAACGGCCGAAAAGGGGATAATCGGTGCGTCGCACAGAAAGGTCTCCGACAGGTATTCCCTGACATCTTCCGTTACCATCTCGAGCCAATCAGGCTCAACCATGTCGACCTTGGTGAGCACTACCATTCCACCCCTTGTTTCAAGGAGCCGGCAGATATCAAGGTGCTCCCTGGTCTGAGGCATGACACCTTCATCGGCGGCAATAACAAGGAGTACAAGGTCAATTCCGGTGGCCCCGGCGACCATGTTCCGTACGAACCGCTCGTGCCCGGGAACGTCCACCAGCCCGACGCGTAATCCTGAAGGCAGGGTCAGTGGAGCAAACCCGAGTTCAATGGTAATTCCACGTTCCTTCTCCTCCTTGAGTCGATCCGTGTCAAACCCGGTGAGGGATCGGACGAGGGAGGTCTTGCCGTGGTCTATGTGGCCGGCGGTGCCTATTATGATATGCGTTCGGGTATCGGTCATATATTACCGGCTCTACGTGTTTTCCCGGAAACCGATCGCTCCCCTTATGGCTCGTTCCAGTTCCCCCAGTTCTCTCGGCAAAACGGTCCTGAAGTCCAGGCACACCCGATCCTCCACGATACGCCCTATCACAGGCGGATCCTGTTCCCTCAGCCGGGCCTCAAAATCCTGCGCGGAAAGCGCCTCGGTCTCCAGGGCCAGGAGGACGGTGGGCATCTCCTCCAGGGGAAGGGAGCCGCCGCCGACCTTTGATAATGCAGGAAGGAAGGACACCTGGGCCGGAAGATCCTTAAGGCGATCCGCAAACCGATGGGCCCGGCGGGAAACGGAACTCCTGCTCGCCGTGATCATCCTCAGTATGGGCAAGTTCCCAACGGCGGTCTCGGGGTTCAGATAGATTTTCAGGACAGCCTCAAGGGCCGCCAGGGTTATTTTCCCGCACCGAAGCGCGCGTTTCATGGGATTCTTCCGAATGCGTTGTATTGTGGAAGCTTTCCCAAGAATAACGCCCGCCTGAGGTCCCCCCAGGAGTTTGTCGCCGCTGAAGGTAACCACATCGGCCCCCGCCTTCAGGACATCCATAACGGTGGGCTCGTAGTGCGACAGCCCCAGGGTCCTGACATCCAGGAGACAACCGCTGCCCAGGTCCACCATGACCGGAATTCCCTTTTCCCGTCCAAGTACGACAAGGTCCTTGACACTTGCTTCCTCTGAAAAGCCGACGATACTGTAGTTGCTGGTATGGACCTTTAGTAGAAGCGCTGTGTTCTCATCGACAGCCTGGCGATAATCACCTATGCGCGTGCGGTTGGTGGTCCCCACTTCCAGAAGACGGGCCCCGCTGGCGGACATGACGTCGGGTATGCGGAAAGAACCGCCGATCTCAACCAGTTCACCCCGCGAGACAACCACTCCACATCCGGCCGCAAGGGTATTGAGGACCAACATTACGGCCGCTGCGTTATTGTTGACTACCGTGGCGGCTTCCGCCCCCGTGATCTCGCTCAGAAGCCCTTCAATGAGATCGTCCCTGGAGCCACGCTTTCCTTCTTTAAGGCTGTATTCGAGGTTGGAGTATCCCGAGGCGGCCAGCTGCATCTGCCGAACGGCCTTATCGGGCAGAGGACTGCGGCCCAGGTTGGTGTGAATGACCACTCCGGTGGCGTTGATGACCCTGCGCAGCCGGGGAACATTCTTAACCGCCGCCCGCCTTTTCGCACCGTCAGCGACGACATCGATGGAAAGCAGTCCCGGTTCGGTGATCTCCCCCGAAAGGACCCTTTCCCTGAGAAAACAGATCTCCTCTCTCACCGCGTCCTTTACGATGCGCGGGGCAATTGCGGGTGAGGAGAACGAAAGGGCTGCACGTGCCAGGACCTGGTCCACCTTGGGAAGGTGGCGAAGAAGGTTTTTTCTGTTGTTTTCCGAGGGCATCGATGGTCCTTTATATGGAGAACATTCAACAACCGGTGTAAGAATCAATAGTCCAATACGGACTGCTACTTGTCAAGGAACCACTCGGGAAAACAGAAAAAAAGGGTTCATCCGGTTAACGCGTACCTTTATTATTTTGCTGTCATTGCGAGGAGCATCGAGGGAGACGAAAGTGACGCGGCAATCCCGGGCGGAGCTGAGAAGGTCAAAAGCTAATTTATCACAGCACGGCCCTTCGCAGGCCGTTCCACAGGGTTTTAAAGAGGGTTTTACCAGTCTTCGCCAAGGCTTCGACCTGGCAAGCAGAGGAGATCTAAAAACCATAAGGTCCTGGTTTTAAAGTTAGCAAAACTTCGTTAACTTGCGGTCAGCTTTGTTCTTGAACTGTGCAAAAACAGAAATAAAGCTGTTTCACCGCAAGGTACGCCGGGTAGGACGTTAGAAATCTTGAACCCGTTAAGAATTTTGCCTTAACTCTGTGTACCCTGCTTAACCCCGTGTACCCTGTGTTAAATTGTCTTTTTACCCGATCCGGTATTCATTCAGGTACGCATTCCCAGGATGACCCCCAAAAAAAAGGGCCCCATTTCGGAGCCCCTTTCACCCTTTTCAGGATGCTGTGTTACTCTGCTACACTTCTTCGCCTTCCCAGGCGCCATGGTGTTTTTTGGCCCAGGCCTTGGTAACCGTACCTTTGGTCATGGCCCTCCAGGTTCCGGGATTGGCAGCGGTTCCCATGTACACATGCGCGATCATTGCCAGCATGAAGAAGATGAATCCAAGGTTGTGGAGGAAGTACATCCACTGCTGAAGTCCACGCCCCAAGGTGAAGGGGAACCACAAGGCCAACCCTGTTGCGCCCATGAGCAGGCCGAGCAGGAAAACCGTCCAACCGAGGGACTTCTGGCCGGCGTTAAGCTTGCCTGCGTCAGGGCCATGGAAAGACGGGTCCATATACTCCTTGATGACGATCCCCAGGGAATCCTGGCCAGGTGTGGTGTAGTCCTTCATCCACTGGAAGAAGATGATGAAGGTCGTCACAATGAACACCAATCCTGTGTAATGGTGAATACCCCTGGACATGTCCACCCCGCCGAAAACACCCGTTAGCCAGAAGAATTTGTGGCTGTAAAGCCCCAATCCGGTCAGGGCCAGCACGATGAAGGCCAGCATATTGAGCCAGTGGAAGAACCTCTCACCGGAGGTATAGCGCTTAATAAGATGTTTAGACATCGCTGTCACCTCCTTCCTCATCGGCTTCCTGAGGTCCAATGGTCACGAAATGGGCAATGGCCGCGAATACTCCCGCCAGGAAGACTACGACACCAAGAGGCTTCATGACCGACCGCCACAGATAGGTCGACGTGGGGATGGCCGGTTTGTCGGGGAGCCCGTAAACCGAAGGTTTGTCCTCCAGGAGAACGACTACGTGGGTGTTCAGTGCCCCGCCATCGTATACCGTAAGTCCCTTTTCCTTGGCCATGGCTTTGACGGCCGGAAGTTTGGAGCTGCGGGTAAAGAAAAGAGCACCCGTAGGACATGTTTTGGTGCATGCCGGCTCCATTCCCATGGACTGGCGGTCAAAGCACATGGTGCACTTGAACGCCTTATCCACGCCGGCGCCCTCTGCGTTACCCCTATCGAAACGCGGGACGTTGAACGGGCACCCGAAGACACAGTACTTGCAGCCGGTGCAAACATCCTGATTGATAACGACAGCCCCATTGCCGTCGCGGGTAATGGCGCCGGGGACCGGGCAGGCCTTCATGCACCCGGCATCCGAGCAGTGCATGCACCGGGCCTGGCCGAAGAACCAGCGCAGACCTCCATCCGTCTCCACCTCGTTGAAAAGTATCCTGGTGTAGGTGTTGTAGGAGAGGTCCGGGGGGTTCTCGTAGCTGCCGTGATTTTCCGTTACCACCGCCGAAAGGTTATTCCACTGCTTGCAGGCTGTCTGGCAGCCGCGGCAGGCCATGCATTTGGATGTATCGATTACTATCATTTTCTCAGCCACTCAAATCACCCCCTTTCTATGCCTTCTTGACGTTGACCATGAAGGCCTTCGTCTCAGGAATCATTGTGTTGGCATCCCCAACGAATGGAGTCAACAGGTTGGAAGAATCGCCGAAAGTGTGGTTGGTGTACACTTTGCCGTTGGCCATGACGTCGTTTTCCTTGGTGGTGGCCCATCCGAAGCACCAGGGCAGACCCACCTGGTGCACGATGGCACCCGCGATCTTGAACGGTGTGAAGCGCTTCGTCACCAGGGCAACCGCGTCCACGCTTGAACGGGCGGAGGAGACAACGACTTTGTCCCCGTTTCCGATACCCTTTTCCTTGGCGAGCTCCTCGCTTATCTCTACGAAGTTGGCAGGCTGCATTTCGACCTGCCAGGGCAGCCAGCGGGTCAGCACACCCGTCTGCCAGTGCTCCGTGAGCCGGTAGGTCGTGGCGACGAGTGGATAGCGGTCGTCGTCGTTAAGGAACTGATCGAGTTTCCCCGAGAAAATCTTGATCGCCGGGTTGACCCTCTGTGGGCTCATGAGGTTTTTCTCGAGGGGACTCTCCAAGGGCTCGTAGTGCTCGGGGAATGGTCCATCCGCACGGCCCGGACCGAAGAGCCTGGAAACACCCTCGGGTTTCATGATGTAGGCCAGCTTGGTCTTTTCGTTCCACGTTCCATCAGGTTTCCGCAGGGGCGGCCACCCGCCGTCAGGAACGTCACCAACCCATTTCGCGCCGTTCCAGTAGATGACCGGCTTCTGGGGAGCCCAGGGCTTGCCGTACTCGTCGACGCTGGCGCGATTATAGATGATCCGCCGGTTGACGGGCCAGCACCAGGACCAGCCGTTATAAAGGCCGGTGCCCGTGGGATCGGACTTGCCCCGGCGGGCCATATTGTTACCGTTGCCGTTGTAGGATTGGGAGTAGAGCCAGTTGCCCGACGAAGTGGACCCATCGGCCTGCAGAAAACCGAAGGACGGTACGAGGTCGCCGGGTTTGTAGGTTTTGCCCTTAATGGTCCTTTCCTCGAGGAAATACCCGTTGATCTCCTTGGCGATGAGGTGGGTATCCATGCGGCGCACTTTGCCGTCGGGTCCCTTGGGGCCGTAATCCCAGGTCATGTTCAGGATGGGATCGGGGAAGACGCCGCCCTGTTCCTGGTACAGCTTTTTAACCCGGAACTGGAGTTCATTGAGAAGCTCCGAATCGGGTGGTGCCGGAGGTGGCGCCGCGGCATATCGCCACTGGCCCCAGCGGCCGCTGTTGGTGATGCTTCCCTCCTTCTCGAAGGACATGGCGCAGGGCAGGAAGAAGACCTCCGTCTTGATCTGGGAAGGGTCCATTCCGGGACCGCGCCAGAAAGAGCCGGTTTCGTTGTCGAACAGGTTAACGTTGACCATCCAGTCCAGCTTTGTCAGGGCCTGGCGGGTCTTGGCGGAATCGGCGCCGGAACATGCCGGGTTCTGTCCCCAGGCGAAGAATCCCGTGAACTTGCCCTTGTACATCTCGTCGAAGAGCATCAGCCAGGAGGCGTTCTGTCCGTTGTCAAGCTTCGGCAGCCACTGGTACTGGGTCTCCAGAGAGGCGCTTTTTCCGAAGTGCGCCCGGAGCAGGCTTGCGCTGTACTTCGGGTAATTGGACCACCAGTTGGCCGAATAGGGCTCACTGGTCTTGGGGGTATAGGCGTTATTGTACCTGGCGAAGGAGGAGTCCTTGGCCCTCGGGGTCTTCAGATAGCCCGGCAGGATGTGAAACAGCAGGCAGTGGTCCGTGGAACCCTGAACGTTGGATTCACCCCTCAGGGCGTTAACGCCGCCGCCCGACATCCCGATATTGCCCAGCAGGAGCTGGATTATGGCCATGGTCCGGATATTCTGAGTACCCACCGTATGCTGGGTCCACCCCATGGCGTACATGATAGTGCCCGTCCGGGTGGGCTTTCCCGTAGAGACGTAGGTTTTGTAGACCTCCAACAGCTTTTCCTTGGGTGTGCCGCAGATGGCCGACACCTTATCCAGGGTATAGCGTGAGAATTGCTTTTTAAGAAGCTGGAGAACGCACATTGGATCCTTCATACCGGGATCCTTTTTAATTACGCCCTTGCCGTCTTTCACGAGGGCCCACGCCTTCTTGTCGTACTTCCTCTTCTTGGGATCGTAGCCGGAGAACACTCCGTCCAGGTCGCCCGGCATTTTGAAGCCTGCGTTAACGATGAACGGGCCGTTGGTGTACATCCGCACGTAATCTCTGTGGAAAAGCTCGTTGTCAAGGATGTACTTGATCATCCCGCCCAGGAAGGCGATATCCGTTCCCGACCTCATGGGGGCGTAAATATCAGCCTTGGAGGAGGTCCGGGTAAACCTCGGGTCAACACTGATAAGCTTGGCGCCGTTCTCCAGCGCCTTATTGACCCACTTGAATGAGATAGGATGGTTCTCAGCGGCGTTGGAGCCGTTGATCAGGATAACATCCGAATTGCGGATGTCGATCCAGTGGTTTGTCATTGCGCCGCGTCCGAACGACTCTGCCAGAGCCGCTACAGTAGCGCTGTGTCATATCCTTGCCTGATGTTCGATATACACCAGGCCCAGTGCTCGGAGCCACTTCTGAAGGATGTAGCACTCCTCGTTGTCGAGGGCTGCGGAACCCACCGAAGCAATCCCGTCGTTCCGGTTGACTACCTGTCCGCCGGCATTGATCCTGGTAAAGCCCGCGTCGCGGCTCTTTTTTATCCTCTTGGCAATCTCACTGTAGGCCCAGTCCCAGCTGACCTCTTTCCATTCCCCCCTCTTCGGGGCCCGGTACAGGGGCTTGGTGATGCGCCACGGGCTGTCGGAGACATGGCGCACAGCCTGCGCTTTGGAGCATAGGGATCCCTCGTTGATCGGATGATCCGGATCGCCGTCAATGTAGACGACCTTGCCGTTGTGGGCCTGGATAATAAGACCGCATCCGACGGCACAGAAGGGACAGATGGAGGTCGACTCCCTGGAGTACTTGATGGCCGTATTACCGCCTCTGGCCCCGGCCATGGATGTACCACGAAGACCGAGTCCTCCTAACGCCGCACCGGACACACCGACGCCGGAGATCTTTAAAAAATCTCTCCTGGTAACATTCATCCTTGTCATCACCTTCCTTTCCTCACGGTTAATAACAGGTCCAAGCTTTTTTCGGGACCGATCGCACTATTATCTCCAGGGCTCACCTCCCTTCTCCCTGGATCCGTTCCGTCCAGAAAAAACCCCTCCAAAAAACAGAAGGAAGCCATGACCTTGTCACGGCTTCCTTTGCAAAAAACGGCAGGCACGGCGATTGCTCCCCGCACCCTATCGTCCTGCCCATCCCGGTAGGACGCAACAGGATCGGAAGTCAGCTATTTGGTATTCAGCGATTTTTATAGATAAATTTTACCCCATCAAATTATCAATTTCAACCACTAAAACCATGTTTTGGCAAAAAACCGGCGCATAGTCTGCACTATGTTGTGAGGACCATGTTCACAGCCTTATGAAGACCGGGGAACACGTTCCGGATCAGGCGGGTCATCATCCGGCTTACTCCCATCATCCAGGTCAAAACCAACCCAGACACCGAAAATATTGGGGGCGCCTCTCCTGTACCCTTCCCCTTCCGCGGCCAGATCGTAGCCGGGAGTCTTGAGATCCTCCACCTCCGGATGGCCATTGTCATCCTCGCCTGTTTCCCACGTTTTTATGTATCCCCTGCAACTATTGCAGAAATCCACCCTCAGCCTGCTGTCCCCGTCTTCCAGAGTGAAGAACCCCAGCTTCTCGTGGTCGCTGTTCCCGCAGAAAGGGCACAGGATCCTTCCAAAACGCCACTTGGTCTCACACCTGTGGCAGATCAGATGTCGTTTTCCGCCCTCCCCCTCCAGTGTCGCAACAGCGGGACCTCCCCCGCAGACGGGACAGAATCCATGCTCCCAATCTGAAGTGTCAACATTCCCGAAGGCCCGGGATATATCTTTAAAGGTTCCCTTCAGGACGTTAAAGACCGTAAAGAGGGCGACCTCCGAATTGAGGGACTGAGGGATGACGCCCCTTTCCCGAAGCCTGTCCTCGCCGTCAACAAGGTAATTTTCCACCATTTTTCGAAACAGCCCTTTTCCCTCGAGAAGGTTCGATGCCTCCTCTTTTTCACCCTCGTGGTCGGAATGGAGCTTTAGTACTTCGAGTATCTCCACGGCCCTGTTAAGCAGGGCTTTCTCGGAGGGAATGATCTCGGCGGGCTGAAGAAGGATGAACCCTTCCTTCAACCTCATTTCGGCCTCATCCCCGCCTGGTGCATGAAACTTTTTCCCGGGTTTCAGCGCCTTCGCGTTGAGGGTGGAAAGTGCCCTGTAAAGCTCCAGAACCTCTTCCATTCCCTCCATGTCCATTTCCCCCTGAAAGAGGGCCTGGATAGCATTCGAACCGGTTTCATTCGAGCTTGCCATTGTGTCCTCCTGTTTTCGCCTTCTCCACCTTCACCATGAATGCTTTCAACTGCAGGCCTCCCTCCCTGCCGTTGAAGACAGGGGAAAAGAGCTCGTTGGTCCCCGGCCGGCCGGGTTTTAAACCGGTAACGGAAGTGACATGGTAACGCTTCCCATTATACCCAAAATTCCCCAGACGGGAAGTGACAAGCGCCAGGGCACGGACAGGTTCCGTAACAAACGGCGTTTTAATATCGACCGCATCGCCGCTGACCACCTTCAGTTCGGCTGCCATGTCCGGTCCCATCTCCAGCATTCGGTCGGTTCCCAGCTCCTTGAGCCACCCCACCTGCCCCAGGATACCCCCGCTTCCCATTGTGTTGCCTGTACGATGGGTCGTCATGATCACCGGAAATCTACCCAGCACATCCTCCGGTCTCCTGGAAAGATAGTCCCATGGACCGGAACTATCGTCCATTTTCTCAATTGACGGGTCGGATCTGCCCCCCGTCAGATAATCGGGAAGGGGGCTGTGAAAGGGTTCGTAGTGGTCCGGGAAGGGTGGACCCACTGCTGTTATTCTCCAGAACCGGATTGACAGATCGGGTATGACCTTCGGCGAACCTGACCAGCGAAGCAGTACGGACCGGTCCCGTTCATGGCCAAAGACCCAGGAAAACGGATCGGGCATTCCCCAGGGCCAGAACCAGCCCCACCGTTCAAAAAGTCCGAGGCCGTAGGGATCCGAGAAATCCCTTCTCCCGGCCAACCACGCCTCATCGGTCACCTGGCCGCGGTAGAGACGGTTACCGCAGGACGACCCCCTGGGCCAGTCCCGGCCGGGGCCGAGCGGGGTCACCTCCTCAACCCCACCGTCCACTACCCCGTTGATCTCCCTGGCAACGGCCTCCGGATCGGCCCAAATGGGCCATCTCAGGGACGTTATCGGAGAGATACCAGGACCTCCTTCGCTGCGGGCCATTTTCTTTATGATAACACCGAGCCGGGTGATGGTATTGAGAAGAGAAGGAACCGTTTCCGGCAGGCCGTGGGCGGGGACAATACGGCGGACCCTTCTTCCCGCATCCGTCATGCTTCCGGAACGAAGGGCCGGGGGTTCCATGGGGATAAAAATAACCTCCGTCTTAAGGGCGGAACTCCCACGGGCGGTCTCCTTCCAGAAGAGACTGGTCTCGTTGGGTGCTGTGTCAACAACAACAAGGAGATCTAGTTTCTCCAACGCCCCACGGACTGTTTTTCCACCGGGGAAACTGTTGACCACGTCGGAACCGATAACTATCAGTACCTTGATTTTTTCATTGGCAACGTCACGGAGGATGGTGCTGATGGATATCCCCTCGTCCTTTTTCACTACAGGTAGAAAGCCTACTGCCTCGGACGGTTTTTTACTGTCGAACCAGGCCCTGGCCAGGGCTTCCATGGCGCCCGGGTCCTCCCCTCCAAATCCGGTTTTACGGGAATCGGTCCCCTCCAACGGCAGAGGAAGATAGCCGGGAAGATATGATGCCAGGAGGCCCATGTCGCAAACACCTTGGGCGTTTCCAGCTCCGGATGGAACAACGATCCCGCCACCCCGTTTTTTCAGGTTTCCCAGCAGAGTCTGAATCATCGCGGCCATACGAACGGTATCTGATCCCGATGGACGGCATAACGCACCGGCCCCAAGGATAAAAGAGGCGGAGAATTCCTGACGGCCCGTTCTCACCAGTTCCTTGCAGACCCTTCGAAAAAGATCCCGATCCACCCCGGAGATCCCGGCGATTTTCCGCAGGTTATATCGGCGGTAGTGCCGTATCAATCGCTGATAGATGGTATAGGGCCCGGAAAGCTCCGGATCGCTCTTTGGCATACCCCTGGATTTGCCGCCTGTAAAGCGCTGGTACTGTCCCATGATCTCGGTCAGAGTTGAGAAAGAGGCGTCTGTATGCTTGACCAGTTCCTCGGTCCTGCGTTTCCCGTGTTCGAGTATCCATGAGATAAAGCCGCCGAAGACAGCAGCATCGCATCCGGGCCGGATCTGGAGCCAGATATCGCCGGTTTTAATGGATTCAGTCCATCTGGGTTCAATAAACACCACCGTCCCGCTCCTCCGCCTCACCTCGTCCAGGGCGCGGGAGAGTACAGGCACGGTCTGGCCCGGGTTGCACCCGGCCACGATGACCAGGTCGCTTTCGGCAACATCGGTCGGCGGATGGGTTGGAGCGGGAAGGCCAAGGACACTCAACAGGCCGAGGATAGCCATTCCACGGCTGGCCCTGACGGTAGTATCCATATTGACGGTTCCGATGGACCGGAAGAGTTTGGCAAGAAGATATGCCTCTTCGTTGGTCAGGCTCCCTCCGCATATCATCCCAAGGTTCTCCAGACGGTTTGAAGACCCCTTGGAATCGGCTCTCCCCCTCATTTCACGGTCCCGGACATCCTTGATCCGCCGCCCGACCAGATGGACGGCATCATCCCAGGAAACCTTCCGCCAACGGGATTCGCCCGGATATCGGTGCAGGGCCCCAACCGATGCCGCGGCATCAGTGACGGCGATCAAAGAATTTCCACGCGCGCACAGGGAACCCATGGCCACTGGGCAATCCGGGTCTCCTTCCACGTTCCATCGTCCATCGCTGTCCCTGAAATAAATAACGCCGCAGCCCATGGAGCAAAGGGGACACCGGCTGGGCGTTTCGCTGCCATAAACCACGGAACGGGTTTTTGGTCCCCGAAATGCCTCTCCCCTGCCGGGAGGCAGGATGGTAAGGAGAAGACCGCCTCCGATTTTCAGGAAGCCTCTTCTGCTCATGCGAGTGTTTTTCAAGCGCTCCTCCGGTCCCCTGTCACCGTGGGAATCGTGCAGATCTGCAATAAGTTCATTAATTTTTATTATGTCAGATAGAAAGTGAAAATGACACTAATGCGCCTACTACGGGGCACCCAAATCGAAGATTTGTGAGGAAAGTGAAAATGACACTTTTCGCTTTCCGTGGAGTAAAAAGCCGTTAACGGACTTTTTACGACCCTATCATAATTGCCGGGGAATCAATTGCCACGGAAAACCGGGGCGGCGGCGCTGAAAAAGGAGTACACGATACGGAAATCCGCCGATACCGATTATTTTCGGTCAACACCCTCTTTTCCGGAGAGATTTTCAACGAGAACAAAGCCGCCGGTAATAACGTTTTCCCTTACCTTGGCCTCGATACTCCTTTTATCACCGCTTCGGAAGGCATCAATAATCTCCCTGTGTTGTCTGGCCGCTTCATCAAATTGCCCTGGAAAGGTTAGAGAAACGACACTGAAACGTTTGAAATGGTCGTTCAGGTTGGAAATCATCTGGATGAGACGGTTGTTCCCGCAGAGTTTTACGAAAACATCATGAAACCTGCAGTGGGTTTTGTAAAATCCATCAAGGTCATCCGCTGCCTGAAGATTTTCAAGCTCGGCGTTGATCTTCTCCAGCTTTTCGATGTCCTTCCCTGTCATACGGGAGGCTGCAAGACGGGCGGCAAGACCTTCAAGGGTGCTTTTTATCTCGTAAAGCTGGAAGGCTTCATCGGGGTTGATCTCGGTAACAACAGCCCCTTTCCGTGGGATTATCTCTATGAACCCCTCGTTTTCCAGCTTCCGGAACGCTTCCCGGAGAGGGGTACGGCTGATTCCCATGGAATCGGCCAGTTCGCCCTCGGATATCTTCTCCCCCGGACGGAACTTTCCTTTGATGATGGCCGTTCTTATGGAGTCGGCGATATCCTCCGACAGAAGCTTCGGCTCTTCGATCTTGATCTTGAAATCTTTCAATGGATCCCGGATTCCTCCATCCTCTTGATCATCTTGACCAGTTCCTCGCCGCCCAGCAGGGCATGTTCAACCACGACCGCTTCAGCTAACCGACCGTCCTTTTTCTCGAAGGCCCTGATGATAGACTTATGCTGGTTTACAGACTCCATCAGCCGCCCGGGCAGGGACAGCGTGGCCATACGAAAACCTTTGAATCTTTGCACCATGCCGTCCCGAATTTCGAGAAGTTTCTCATTTCCGCATAGTTTGATGAAATAGTTGTGGAAGTCGTTATTCTTGGCGAAAAACGCCTCGAGCTGCCCCTTTTCCGCCAATCCGGCCAGTTGACTGTTTACCCTTTTCAGTTTTTCGATATCGCTGTCCGATATTTTCTCTGCGACGACCCGGGCAGCGAATCCCTCCAGAAGACTTTTGATCTCGTAAAAATCCTCCACCTGTTTGGCGGTGATGGTGGATACCACCGCCCCTCTACGGGGGATCACTGCCAGAAAACCCTCACTCTCAAGCTGACGGAATGCCTCCCTTATGGGGGTACGGCTGATCCCCAGTTTGGCCGCAAGTTCCGGCTCGGTAAGCTTCTGTCCTGGAGGAAGCTCCCTTCGGATAATAGACTCCCGAAGTGAAGTGGCAATCTGTTCCCTCAGTGTTTTGTGCTTTTTTAGTTTCATTTTCCTGATATAATTTAGGTTGATAGGAAGTAATCTGGCCGGCCTGTCCAATAATTGTATACAGTATACATCATACAATGTGCAAAGTCATGGCAATATTCCATGTATTTCCGGAAATTCCTGATTTTGAGAGGCTAAGGTTCATGAGGGAAAGGATAAAAAAACAGCGCCCGGTTTCCATTGGGGAGGTCATCTCAAGCGTTCTGGAAAACCTGGACATCCCGCCGGAGACCGTCCTGAAGGGAAAGGCCCTTAACGCCTGGAAGGCGGTCGCCGGTGAGGCTGCGACACACTCGGAGGCCATCCGTTTTCAGGGGAAAACCATCGTCGTGGCTATCAGCGGGTCCGGGTGGATGACCGAGCTGTCCATGCGAAAGGTCGAGCTGCTGCGCCGCCTGGAAAGGGAGGTTGGTGAAAACATAGTAACCGACATTCGGTTTCAGATGGACAGAAAGCAGACAAGGGGTCCGGATCATATATAGATGCGAACACCCAGCGAGAAGTTGTGTGCCTTAAAAAAACCGCTGTACTTGTGGATACCGGTATTCAGTTCAGCCTCCATCGTATAGAAAAACCGATACTGCAGGTCGAGGGCTATGGATCGTGTAACATGTACCGCAATGCCTGCTATGGCCTGGTAGGCCAGAACGTCGTCATCCGCCTTGACCCCTGCATCATCCAGGGTGATATGGGCTCCGCCTATGCCCGCACCGATATATGGAGTGTAGAAAGATTCCCTTTCCATGTCGTAATAGGCGTTGAACATAAAGCTTAAAGCAGTGTATTTAACTCCGCTTACCGCTGTCAGCCCCACAGAATCAACATCGTTGAGGCGGTACCCTGCCTCCATCTCCAGCCTGCCGTTGGGGAAGGAATATCCAAGAACGGCGAACCTGTTGGAACCGGAGGCGAACCGGACTTCGCTCTTTCCAAGATCCGGTTCATCTGTCAGATCATCAAATGTGCCGTTGTCAAGCGTCAGAACCCCTGATTGTGCTGAGACGTACATGCGTTCCAGTGCCGGAGCGGAAGAACAGAAAAGAACGGTGAAAATAAAACTCAGGGGTAGAACCAGTATCCTTTTCATCCTCACCTCGCCGATATTGGTAGGATCGTAAAAAGTCCTTCAGTGGGCGCGTTGTTGACCTCTTGCGAGGTCATCAACATTAACCGCGCAAACTTCGTATCACACAAAACGAAATCCGGGGGACTTTAGCAGAAAGTCCCATTAAAATCACTCCCCGTACAAAATCCTTCTGGCTTCGTCGGTATAACCTCCGGGTCCATTTTCCCCGTAGATGATCAAGGGGGGATCGACAACCGGAGCCCGTTGAGAGCCGCCCTTCCGGGCCTCGACCAGAACCAGAGAAGGGGCGGCTTCGGTCCTGGAGTGAACAAATCGGACCCTGACCGGCTGCAGGAAATGGCCCTGGAGAATATCCAGGAGGTGATTATGGCGCTCGGCCAGGTATATCCAGACGGAACGACCGCCCCGGCGGAGGAGGGCGGCGGCGGCGGCGGCAAAATCCTCCGCATTGCCAAGAAGTTCGTGCCTGGCGGCCGCCCGAACAGGATCTGGGCTCAACCTCCCTTTTCCAACCTCTCTATAGGGAGGGTTGGCTGCCACCAGGTCGAACCCTGCCTGATCACACCTCCATGGATAATTCCGCAGGTCAGCCTGAATAAAACGGATGTTTTCCAGGCCGCTCAACCCGGCGCCTTCCGAAGCTTGACGGATCAAACCACGCTGGACCTCCACGCCGAACACCGAACACCCGGGATGGTCGTGTGCCAGTATGAGCCCCACCAATCCGTTACCGCATCCGAGATCAGCGACACGCCATCCGGTCTCAACATCAGGAAAACGGGCGAGGAGAAGTCCGTCCACGGACGCCTTTGCTCCCCTCACGCTCTGGACAACGACCAGCCCTTTTCCACCTATTTCGTCAATGGAAGTAGTCATTCAGGTTTCAGCGTTCAGAGCGAGGATTTTCACCACTGATTATCTCCCCTTCAAGGTCATAATCCCCGCTTTCCATGATCCGGACCATAACCCGATCCCCGGGAGAACAACGCCGGTTCAGCCTGACGACGCCGTCCACTTCGGGAGCCTGTCCCCTATGGCGTCCGAAGGCGCCCTCATCGTCCTCACCCTCCACAAGGACCTCCAGTTCCAACCCGATCATATCCTTTAGAAGCACCCGGGATATCCGGCTTTGCTCCTCCATCAGGAGTTCCAACCTCTCCCGGGCCGTCCCCGGATCCACCTGAGCCATGAGGCCGGCCGCCGGTGTGCCTTTTTCCCTGCTGTAGGCGAAGACGCCCAGGTGATTGATTTCGGCTTCCCGGACGAAACTCAGTAAAGCCTGGAAATCATCCTCGGTCTCACCCGGAAAACCGGTCATCAGAGTGGTCCTGAAAAAGACTCCGGGAAGCTGCTTCCTTACCATCTCCAGGACCCTTCGCGGCTCCGGCGCGGCCCCCCTGCCCATACGTCCCAGCAAGGAGGGTGATACATGCTGGAAGGGGACGTCCATGTACCGGCAAACCCTCTCATCGGAAGAAAGTGCCTCCAGAAGACGCCCGCTTACCCGGGAGGGGTGAATGTACATGCCCCGCAGCCAGAAGTCGCCGCGCACCTCCAGGATGGACCGGATAAGTTCCGGCAGATCTTCGCCACCCCGGTCCATGCCATAACGTCCGGTATCCTGGGCGACGAGGGTGATCTCCTTCACGCCCCGCTGGACCAGCCAGCGGGCTTCATCCACGATTGAAGGCAGGGGGCGGCTGACGAATTCGCCCCTGATCCGGGGAATCATGCAATAGGTACAGTGGTTGGAACAGCCATCCCCGATCTTGAGGTACGCCCTGTGGGGAGGAAAGGAGATCAAGCGCGTTGGAAACGTCTCGTCCGTGGAGGGGACAATGTCCCTTCCCATGACCGCGGACATCACCTGTTCCAGGGAAGATGGTGAAACCAGGGCATCAATCTCCGGGACCTCGCCTTTCAGTTCCTGACCGTAGCGGCTCACCATGCACCCGGCCACAACGAGCCTTTTGACTGATCCTTTTCCCTTGATAGCGGCAAGTTCCACTATGCGGTCCAGGGATTCGGAAACCGCCTCGGTAAGGAATGAGCATGTATTGATGAGGATGCAGTCCGCGGACTCGGGATCGTCGATAACTTCACATCCGGAATCGGCCAGGTGTCCCAGCATTACCTCTGTATCGACAAGGTTTTTTGAACATCCGAGGGAAACTACAGCGATTTTCATCTTTTTGTGGGGCAACGGTACCATAGTCTCCTGTGTTCCAGGTTCCAAGTTTTTTACTTTAGGTTCATCCATCCGGTTAATGCGTACCTTTATTATTTTGCTGTCATTGCGAGGAACATCGAGGGAGACGAGAGTGACGCGGCAATCCCGGGCGGAGCTGAAAAGATCAAAAGCTGATTTACCACAGTACAGCCCCTCGCAGGCTGCTTTTCCACGTTGAACATTGAACGTTGAACGTTCTTTCATCCCATTGGACGTTGGACCCCGGGTTTCAGATACTTCGACATTTTTTAAACGCCTTGCACCTCTACGCCCATATACACCATCTGAAGGATCCCCGCATCATCACGGCTCGATGACCTCCGTTCCCTTCGGGATGTCCCACTTGAACAGGTCGGGCGACAGCTTCACGTTCCTTTCGATCCCGGCAAAAGAAATGGTGGTCACGTTACCGATACGATGGTGGATCGTGATCCTCTCAATGACCCCGGTGTCCGGTTCCACGAAAATCTCGATCCTGTCGTAGGAGGTTTTCTTCGATTTCGGGAAAAGTACCAGCGCGTATCTTCCTTCGGGCCCCGTCCCGCCGGACCGCACCGTAAAATCCTTCTCAAGGCGGTCAATCCCGCCGAGAAAGGTACCGGCTCCCTGACGCATCTCCTCAGGGGTCATTTTTCTCCTGACAACCTGGTGCCTGCCGGGCATGTAGATCCAGACAATATCCCCGTTGATGATTACCCTGTGAGGCTTTTTTCCCCGGTAGTCCCAGCGCATCCTGTCGGGCAGTAAAAAGGACAGGACACCCTCTTCCCGATGGGAGATTCCCACCCCGGGGCGCTCCTCGGTCTGGACAAATTCCGCCCGGATGCTCGTGAGGGTACTGTAGGCCTTGCGGACAAGGGCCAGGGTTTTGGCGGCCCCGTCACCGGTGCTTGCCGCCCAACCCGGGGCGGCAGTGATGAAAAGGGCCAGAAGGGCCACGATGATCGATCTCATTCCATATCGACCCTTCGGAGGATGGGCCGGGGCTTGGCGCCGTCCGGCGGTCCGATAATGCCCTCCGCCTCCATGCGTTCGATCATCCTGGCCGCCCTGTTGTATCCCACCTTGAAGTTACGCTGGATCATGGACGCCGAGGCGTATCCCTTCCGGTAGACGAAATCGAGAACGTCCCCGAATTTCTCATCCTCCTCATCGTCATCGACGCCCCGTGAGGAAGTCGGCTCATAATCAAAGAGGTCATCGCGGTAATCGGGTTTTGACTGTTCCCGTAAATACCGGACGATCCTGTTTACCTCCTCATCCGTAACCAGACATCCGTGGATGCGGAACATCCCGGTAATCCCGGTCTTGACAAAGAGCATGTCCCCTCTGCCGAGGAGCTGTTCAGCGCCGTTGCTGTCCAGGATAACCCGTGAGTTCGCCTTGTCGAACACCTTGAATGAGATCCTGCCTGTGATGTTGTTCTTGATGTTCCCGGAAACGATATCCACGGATGGCCGTTGGGTGGCTATGATCAGGTGGATCCCCGCCGCCCTGGCCATCTGGCCCAGCCGGGCGATGCACTCTTCGACCTCCCGGGAGGTGGTCATCATGAGGTCGGCCAGTTCGTCGATTATCACCACAATGTGGGGGAGATGCGGATCGTCACCCTCCGGTGGTTCCTTGAGCTTGGCCATTTTCCGGTTATAGCCGACAATGTCCCTCACGCCGTGGGCGGCGAGAAGCTGGTAGCGCCTCTCCATTTCCACAACAGCCCATCTCAAGGCCGAAGCTGCTTTCCTGGGCTCCATTACCACAGGAGCCAGCAGGTGTGGGATCCCCTCATATGGCGACAGTTCGAGCATCTTTGGATCGATGAGAAGGAGCCTTACCTCGTGGGGTGCAAGGTTTCCCACCAGGCTGAGGATCATGGAGTTGATGGCCACGCTCTTTCCCGTCCCGGTGGCGCCTGCCACAAGGAGGTGCGGCATTGAATCCAGGTCGGTTACGTATGGATTGCCTGCCGTATCCTTCCCCAGGGCGAGCCTCAGCGCCCCCTTGGCACGCGTAAATTCGCTGGAACTCAGGATCTCACGGAGGGTAACCAACTCCGGGCTCTGGTTGGGTATCTCGATTCCAATAACCGTTTTTCCGGGGATCAAAGGGACCACCCGAATGGAAACACCTCCCATGGCCAGGGAGAGGTCACCCGTAAGGTTGAGGATCTGGTTCAGTTTTACCCCGGGTGCGGGCTCATATTCGAAAACGGTAATTACCGGACCCGGATTGATGGTCGCAACCCGCCCTTCAACCCCGAAATCCCTGAGCTTCTTCTCAAGAATCTTCGCACGCCCCTTCTGGTCTTCCTCACTAATCCCCTCATACCTGGGGTCGGGAGGGTTGAGCAACCGAAGAGGGGGCAGAGAAAATTTCCCCCTTGGTCTCGGCATTGTCTCAAATTCCTCCTGGACAGGTTCGGATAATGCCCTGTTGGTTTTTTCCATCTTCCTGACTACCACCTGGGGCGAAGCCTTTTTTGCCTCCACGTCCTGGGCTCTGGTGACGGCCTTCCGCCTTCTGACCCGTTCCTTCCATTTAACAAAAAAACGGCCGATCCATCTGAAACACCCCAGAAAGATCCGGCCCGTTGTCCCGAGCGACATATTGGTCATGACCAGGATCGATGCGACCAGAAGGGCGATGGAGAGGATAAGAGTACCGGGGACATTAAAAAATCGAATAAGTACATCGCTGAGGAGGAGACCGACAATCCCGCCGGCATCCCTGTGGACACCGCCCATAACGGGAGCGGTCCCCATTCTGATCTGCAGGAGAATGCACACCGCCAACAGGAACCCGCTTCCGCCGGCGGCCCTAAGGAACCATCCCCCCCAATGTTTGCTGATGAACCTGGTTACTCCGAGGAACAAAAGCAAGGCCGGGATAAGGAACCCGGCCCAGCCGAGGGCCTGGATGATAACGTCGGCGAGGTGAGCTCCGACAACCCCTCCCAGATTACTCACTCCCTTTACCGTACCGGTACTGTTTAAAGAAACATCCAGGGGACTGTAGGAAACAAGCGACAGGAGGAAAAAAAGGCTCAAGGCAGTGAACAGGACACCGACGATCTCACGCCATCTGGCCTGGTATTTAGGGGTTATTCTGATTTCTTTTTCCCTGGACGCCATTTTTGACACCTTCGCAAAAAGTCTCTTCGGACCTTTTACGACCCTACCAAAAAGACCAGCGAAAGGAAACCGATAGACAGACAGTAGACGGCAAAGGGGAGGAGTTTTCCCTTTGCCAGAACCTTCATGAGCAGGGCAATGGAAAGCCAGCCCGCCACTGCGGCGGCCAGCGCGCCGGCAAGATAGACCGCCATGTGGCCTGCACCCAGGATCGACTTTCCCTCTAGTAAAACCGCCCCGCCGACGGCGGGGATGGAGAGGAGGAAGGAAAACCGGGCGGCCTCGGTAGCGGAAAGCCCCACAAGCATCGCCGCGGCAATGGTCGCCCCTGACCGGGAGACTCCGGGGGTAACGGCAACGGCCTGAAAACAGCCGATGAGTACAGCTGATCCGACGGTTATTTCAGACATCCTGGTCCTGCCGCCGCGCAGCCTGCTCGCTATCAGCAGAAGAACACCCGTAAACAGGAGTCCGCCCGACGCGACCCTGGGAGACGAAAAGAGCGGTTTAATGGCATCCATTAACAGGAATCCCACAAGGCCCACTGGAACACTGCCCACGACAAGGAGCAAGGGAAGCTTCCACCCTCCCTCCCGGGGCCTGACCATTCCAACAATCATCTCGATGATATCACGATAAAAGTAGGCGATAACGGCTATGAGGGTCCCACCGTGCAGGAGGATGTCGAAGGCTGCCGATGGTGCGCTGAAACCCGGCAGGATGGACTGGGCCAGCACAAGGTGTCCCGAGCTGGAGACCGGAAGAAATTCGGTAACACCCTGGAGGATGCCCAGGAGTATTGAGTTAAACAGATCGGTCATGGCCTATAGCCCTTTCACCAGGTTCCAGGATTAAGTTCCTGGTTCCTGGTACCTTGTTCCTAGTATCTTAAGACACTGCGCGGTTTGAACCTGAACTAAACTAGGCGCCAGGCACCAGGCACTAGGTACTCCGATACTTCGATACCTGATCACTCCTCCACCAGGACGGGGATGACCATCGGCTTTTTCTGCAGGGCACGACGATACACGGCTCGCACACCTATCCTGATCTCCTCCCTGAGTTCCTCGATGGAGGAAGGCGGTGAGCGCCAATCCCTGATGAAATTTTTTGCGACCGCCTCCGCCTCCCTGTCCAATGATCGGCTCGATTCCTCCAGTCCTACCCCCACGCTGTGAACGGACGGAGCGATGGACCCGGGTTCGCCCCGGGCAGACAGGGAGGCGACGACCACGACAAGACCCTCCCTGGCGAGTCTCCTCCGCTCCTTCATTAAAGGGCTGCCAAGGTCGGTGACGAGGTCCCCGTCCACCAACATGCGCCCGGCCGGTACAGAAGCTCCCATGAATGCCGTGTCCTCTGAGAATTCAAGGACCTGGCCGGGATCGAGTATGAAGATCCGCTCCTTTTCGATTCCCACCTGCTGAGCAAGTCTGGAACAGGCAACAAGTTGGCGGTAATCCCCGTGGAGGGGAATGAAAAAGCGCGGTTTGACCGCGTTGATCATCAATTTTATCTCCTCGGCGCTCCCGTGCCCCGAGACGTGAACCATGGGGGATCCCTGGTAATAGACCCGGGCGCCCGCACGAAAAAGCCCGTCTATCATCGAACCGGCGGCCAGTTCATTCCCGGGAATAATCCTGGATGAGAAGATTACGGTATCGCCATTACCGACCTTCACGCCGGAATGTTCACCCCTGGCGATCCTGCTCAAAGCGGACATGGGTTCGCCTTGGGATCCGGTGACAAGATAAACCAGTTTGCCGGCCTCCTGTTCCCCGGCGTTATCCATGGAAATCAGAACGTCGGAAGGAACATGGAGGTAGCCCAGGTCAGATGCCAGGCGGCTGTTCCCGATCATCCGCCGCCCTTCGACAACGGCTTTTCTGCCGCAGGCTTCGGCGGCGTTAAGTATCTGCTGAATCCTGTGAATGTGTGATGCGAAGGTCGCGATGAAGACCCGGCCCGGGGCCTGTCTCATGAGGTCCTCGATAACTCGGCCCACCTCGGCCTCCGGCCGGGTAAAACCAGGCCTGTCGGCGTTGGTGCTGTCGGACATGAGAAGGAGCACGCCCATCTCCCCGGCTTTGGCGAGGCCCGCCAGGTCGGTGGGGTTGCCGTCAATGGGAGCCTGGTCCATCTTGTAATCGCCGGAGTGCACGACGATGCCCACAGGCGTCCTGATGATAAGAGCAGCCCCATCCGGGATACTGTGGGCAACCCTCACGGCCTCGATGTTAAAAGGGCCGCATGTTACCGGGTCGCGGAACATGATCTGTCGCAGGTCACCGTCCACAGGAGGCCCGTTTCCGCTGCTATCGGTCAGCCGTTCCCGGACAAGGGCGAGAGTGAGGGCCGTACCGTAGACGGGAACATCCACCTGGCGCAGAAGATAGGGCAGGGAACCGATGTGATCGTCATGTCCGTGTGTGAGAAAGATGGCCTTGAGGCGATCAAGATTTTCAAGGACATAGGTAAAATCGGGCAGGATGAGGTCCACACCCGGGTAGTTCCCCTGTGGGATCTTGAAGCCGGCGTCCACCATGATCATATGGCCGCCATATTCCAGGACCGTGCAGTTCATACCGAAGATACCGACGCCCCCAAGGGGGATAACGCGCAAGGGCAGGGAGATGGCCTCGGGAGTCGGGGCACTGTCATTCACTGTTCTGTCCAATTCCACTGTTCTGTCTAATTCCCATGTCATAAAGCCTGTTGGAAAGCCGGGCGAACTGTTCAACCGTCAACTGCTCAGCCCTCACACCTTCCCAGAGGCCAAGCCCCTCAAGCACCCCGGGCAGAGTTATCTTATCAATTGTCTTCATCTTTGATGCGAGGCTGTTAACAAGTTTCTTTCTTCTCTGTGCGAATGCCGCCTTGACCACCTGGCTGGTGAACTCCCGGTTTTTCAAGGGGTAGACAGGCTCTGATGCCACATCCCAACGCACAAGCGCGGAATCCACCCTGGGCGGTGGAAGGAAAACACCGGGTGCTACTTTTCGAAGGATCCTGGGCCTTCCATACAGCTGGCAAGCGACCGACATGATTCCAAAATCCTTGTTGCCCGGCTCGGCGGCGAGACGGCGTCCCACCTCCCACTGAACGAGGAAAACCGCCCTGGACACCCTCTCCGGATATTGGAGCACCCTGAAGATGACCTGGGTGGAGGCTGCATAAGGCAGGTTGCCCATAAGGACCGCCTGGCCTTCTTGGGGCAGAAGTTCATCCCATGGGATCCTGAGAATATCCCCCTGAACCAGCCTGAATGAGGGGTCCCCCCCGAACTGCTCCTCAATGGCCTTCACCACCGACGGATCGATCTCCACACCTGTTACCGAAGCCCCGGTGTCAAGGATGACACGGGTGAGCTTTCCGGTCCCCACACCAACCTCGACGACCATGTCTCCGGGAGACAGGTCCGCCGAGTGAACAATCAGGGAAAGGAGATTCAGGTCATGGAGAAAGTGTTGCCCGAAGGGAGGAGTGCTCCGCCGGTGAAATCCCATGTTTATCTACCAAAGTCCATTTGACATTTTCCCGGGCCTGCGGCTATAAAGTGATGATTTCTCAGGAAGTCATCAACGCGTCCATTGAAGGGCGCCCAAAGCAATGACTTGCAGCGCAAGTTGTTGATTTGGGCGGAAAGTGAAAATAACACTTTTCGCTTTCCGTTGAGTAAAAAGCCACGAAAGGATTTTTTACGATCCTATCAAAAGTGACCATGCAAATAAAGTTCAAACCTTCTGGGCGTTTATACCCCACTATCACCCTGCTGGCAATACTGTCCCCCTTGGGCCTCGCCTGTGTCAGTCCTTCCGTAATCCAGCGGGAAAAGGTTCCGCAGAATATTGTTCAGTCGAAACCGGCTCTGCCGAAACCCTCTCAGATGGAAGCGGTCCGGGAGAAGCCGGTTCGCCTAGGGGAACGGGTTTCCGATCGTGAGGAACTCATGGCCTACCAGGAGGCAGTTAGGACATTCCGTGAGGACGGGCGCGCGGAGACAGCCTACGACATGCTGGATGCATTCATCCGAATGCACCCGGACAGCAGGTACGCTGACGATGCTCTACTGGAACAGGTCCGGATCATGGCCTCCCTTGACAGGCCGCGGGAGGCCCTTCGCCTCGCAAGACGGTTCCTGCGGGACTTCGCCAACAGCCCCTTGAGGAAAAAAATCTTCCTCCTCGAAGGGGACATTTCCCTCCACAGGGAAAAGTGGAAAGACTGCGTTCGTTTCATAGACAACGCCTTGACTCTCGACCTCCTCGCCCCGGAGCGTGCCGAGGCCCTGGGCAAAAAGAGTGTGTGCCTTCTCAAGAGAAAGCGCTACCGGCAGGCGTTCATGGGAGCCCGGGATGCCCTCCTCGCCGCCTCAGCCGGGGGTGTCTCCGAAAAGATCGGGGACGAGGCCCGAAAGACCCTGGCCCAGGCCGCGTTGGGTCTTGGAGACAAAGCCCTGGCAAGCATACTTGCGGAATCGGACGGAACTGAGCCTTTCGTATATCCGGCCATGGAGCAGCTTCGAAGGATGCTTGAAAAGGGCCTCTATCAGGAGGGGATGAATGACCTGATGGACATTCTGACGCATTATCCCGGGCTGGTCCCACAGGGAAAAATTGACGAGGCATACAATATATTAAGCGACCATCTCCTCGTTCAAAGCAACACCATCGGCGCTGTCCTTCCCCTTTCCGGACGCTATCAGCTCTACGGTGAGAAGGCGCTGCAGGGGATACAGGCCGCCCTCGGCCTCATGTCCCCATTGCCGCAGGAGGGATCCTCCCCCCGTTTTACCCTGGTAACTGTCGATTCCGGGACAGATCCCATGAAGGCTGCCCAGGCCGTCACTGATCTGGCCGGAAAGGAACACGTTCTGGCTATCATCGGCCCGATCTTCTCAAGGACCTCGAAAGCTGCCGCCCAGGCGGCGGAGAGGTCGGGCGTCCCCATGATCACCCTCTCCGCCGACCCATCCATTCCGAAAATAGGTGAGAATGTTTTTCGCCGAGCCTTATCCGACTCCCAGCAGATAAGGTCCCTGGTAACCATGGCGCATGACCGCCTCATGATGACCAGGTTCGCCATCCTTTATCCGGACACGGTTTACGGCAGGGAGATGATGAACCGGTTCTGGGACGAGCTGGATAAAAGAGGGGCAGAGGTGACGGCCGTTGAGAGTTTTCCGCCCGGGGTAACCGATTTCGGACCCCAGATCCGCTCCATGGTCGGTCTTAACCGCGCGTTGTCACCGGAAGAGAAGATCCTAAAGGAAAACGGGGTGGATGTGAAAGTCGATTCCATTGTGGATTTCGACGCGGTCTTCATCCCGGCCGATTTCCAGACCGTCGGCCTCCTGGCTCCGCAGCTTGCCTTCTACGATATAACCAATGCCCTCCTGCTCGGTACTGATGGCTGGAACAGCCCCTGGATAGTGGAGTTAGGGGAACATTACGTGGAAGGCGCTATTTTTACGGGGGGATACCTGGCCGACATGAATAATCCCGTCAGCAGGGAACTTTCGGCAAGGTACTGGCTCAGTTTCGGTGAGGACCCCCAACCACTGGCAGCGCAGGCATTCGACACGGCCTACCTGATCCGTTCGGGATTGGAGTCAGGGATAGTCAGCGACCGGTCATCCCTGAGGAACTACCTCATGAATCTCACCAACGCCCCCTCTTCGGAAGGCCCGCTTACAACCGGGCAGGACGGGGACATCGCCCAGCGCCCTTATCTCCTGACGGTGGAGAAGGGCAAGATCAAGCCGTTTGTGCCGGAAATAGATTAATAATATTGGGGATTTTCCATGACAAAAAGGTTCGCTTTCTTCTACTTCTTCAAGGTCACTCCCGATCGGCTCATGGAGGTCGTTCCTGAACATATAGATTACTGGGCAAAAGTAGACCCGCCGGATTATGTGGGCGGCCCCTTCGGGGACGGCTCGGGCGGCATGATCCTGTTCTCCGCCGAAGGCCTCGAAGAGGCCGAACAAATAACAGGCCGGGATCCCTTCGTCCTCCGGAATCTCATGGGCCGGATGTGGGTCAGGGAGTGGGTGGTTAAGGGTCAGGAGAATAGTCCGGAGTAGGAAAGAAAGTCCAGAGTTCGGAGTCCAGAGTCCAGTGTCCAGAGTCCAAAGAGAAGAAAAGCAGACGCCCCTTCGATCCCGCCGACGGCGGGACTCAGGATAAACGGGGGCGAGGGGGCACTTGGGAGCATGGGGGAAGTATCGAGATGGGGAGGTTTTTCCTATCCTTTGTCCTATACTATAAGGAAAAGAGCGATAGTCCACATGCTGACCCCTACAGTTGAGTCGAGAACACGCCATGACGCAGGACGACGAAACACCGGGGCCAACATCCTTCCTCCGAGGCTCAAGGAAAAGAACCAGATCACGGATGCCAGAATTGCGCCCATACCGAACAGGAGCCGACCTGTTCCGGCAAACCGGCCGCCGGCACTGCCAAGGAGTACAACCGAATCCAGCAAAGCCTGAGGGTTCAGGAGGCTGACGGCAAGCGTCGTCCCAATGACGGTTTTCA
Source organism: Deltaproteobacteria bacterium (assembly GCA_013151915.1). Taxonomy (NCBI): domain Bacteria; kingdom Pseudomonadati; phylum Myxococcota; class Myxococcia; species Deltaproteobacteria bacterium. The sequence continues at coordinate 5,582 of JAADHJ010000044.1, read as the reverse complement.
GCGAACCTGCCGACACCATTCCCCGCTCCACGCTCGCGCCGCGAATTGCCGAACGAAAAGCACGCAGACCATACCAGAACAGAAACAGAGCGCCACCCCAGGCGGCCCATCGGGCTAAATCGGGATGGGCGGCGATGACAGACCCCATCCCGGCCATCCCCAGGACAATGAGGGCGATTTCGCAAATACTGCAAATCAGTGGAATAAGCAGGAGGTGGCTGCGCCTGATGCCGTGAGACAGGATAAAAGAGTTCTGGGCGCCAATGGCTACGATCAGCCCGCCCCCCATTATGAAACCCTGGGCAAACGTCAGAATCATTGTTGGCAGGGTCGTAAAAAGTCCATCCATGGCTTTTTCCTCGATTGGCGCCAATAATAGATTGACTTTAGCCTGAAGTAAAATTAATTGTTTTTTATTATGATAAATTTTGCTAATTTCAACTCATGCTCGACTACAAACTTCTGGAGGCGTTCGCGGCAGTGATACAGGAGGGTGGATTCGACAGGGCAGGTCGTTTGCTGAACCTGACCCAGTCCGCCATCTCGCAGAGAATAAAACTTCTGGAAGATCAGGTGGGACTGGTATTACTTGTGCGCTCACAACCACCCAAGGCTACTCCGGCAGGGCAGCATCTGATCAAGCACTATCGGCAGGTAGAACAACTGGAGGATAGTCTCGGACACGACCTGGGACCATCCGAGGGGATGAGGTTTACTTCCCTTGCCATCGGCATCAACGCCGACAGCCTTGCCACCTGGTTTCTTGATGCGGTGCATCGCTTTGTAAAGGATGAGTCCGTTGTCCTGGACCTGTCGGTGGAGGATCAGGAACAGACCCATCGCCTTCTGAAAGATGGGGATGTCACCGGATGCGTAAGCACTCAGGAAAGGGCCATGCGTGGCTGTCGTGTCGATTATCTGGGGCGCATGGAATATCGCCTGCTGGCGACACCCGAATTCGCAGATAAATGGTTCCCGGATATTTTAGATGAAAAGGCTGTTCTTCAGGCCCCGGCCCTGTTATTCACCCGCAGGGACGATCTCCACAACAAGATTCTGAAGCTGCTGTTGGGAAAATCTCCAACGGATATTCCCGCTCACTACGTTCCATCCTATGAGACGTTCGTTGAATTCATAGTCTCGGGCCTGGGGTACGGCATGGTTCCGGATCGGCAGAGCACCCCACTCATCACTGCCGGTAAGCTTGTCAATCTTGCTCCCGGCAAACATTTTCCGGTGGATTTATATTGGCACCGCTGGAATATCCGTTCAAGGATCCTGGAGGGGTTTTCAGAAAGCCTGATCCGGAACGCACGCGCAACACTCAAAAATCAGGCCACCTGATGGCGGCCTTGACCTGCTCCATCATCTCGGGTGAGACCTCGGTCACACCGGTCCTCTCACATGTTGTGAACGGTAAATGGCTGCTCATGGATGTCGTTCCTGCAAGGGTCTGACACCAATCCTTATACATTATCTTGTATTGACATTCTCTTCTGACTACTATATATAGTGTTTTGTTGCCGGTACGCTCCTTATTCGGAGTGTTATACAAGGGAACCCGGTGAGAATCCGGGACTGCCCCGCAGCGGTAAGTAGGAACGAACGTCGCCATTAAGCACTGGCCCAAGGGGCTGGGAAGCGGCGGCCAGTAGGAATGGATCCTATCGAGAGGATCACCCGCCTACAAGTCCGAAGACCTGCCGGCGACCCGCCGATAGCGCGGTATATTGATTGTCGCCTTCGAGGGAAGATGCGTTCAGCCCGGCAGAAGACCTGTTGCGAAATTCCCGCCTCACAGCTCACGGCTGTCTGAAATTCTTCCAAAGGTCACTGTCACGTCCGAGGGGACGTGGGACACGTTAGTGGATGCGCCTATGAACAGCTGCATCCACAGAAAAGGAGCCGGGTATGAACACCTTAACGGAATCCGTTCGTGAAACAGCACAGATGGACGAAGCGGAAAATTTCACTCAAATCCTGAAGCGGGACGGGAGGGTCGTCCCCTTCCGGGCATCCAAGATAACGGAAGCCATCCATAAGGCGGGTAAAGCAACCGGGGAGTTCGATGAGGTCATGGCCCGCAGACTTACTATTAAAGCCATTGCCCTGGCTGGAATGATAATGATAGACGACCTTCCAACCGTCGAGAGAATTCAGGATATCGTTGAAGAAATCCTTCTGGAATCCCCATACAAAAAAACGGCGAAGGCATATATCATTTACCGTGATCAGCATGCCCGCATCCGGGAACTCGTTCAGAAGGCCGATATCGATCTGATCGACAGCTACCTGGAACGCCTGGATTGGAAGGTGAGGGAAAACAGCAACATGGGATATTCCCTGCAGGGGTTAAACAATTTCGTTTCCAGTGAAGTGTGCAAGGAATATTGGCTTAACAAGGTCTATTCATCTGAAATCAGGAGGGCCCATACATCAGGGGATCTGCACGTTCACGATCTGGGACAACTCGCGGCCTACTGTGTGGGCTGGGACCTGCAGGATATTCTGCGTATGGGTTTCAGGGGGGCGCCGGGAAAATCGGAGAGCAGCCCCGCACGCCATTTCCGGACCGCCTTGGGACAGATCGTCAATTTTTTCTACACCCTTCAGGGCGAAGCCGCAGGCGCACAGGCATTTTCCAATTTTGATACCCTTTTAGCACCCTTCATCCGATACGACGGGCTGGAATACAGAGAAGTCAAGCAGGCTCTTCAGGAATTCATCTTCAACATCAATGTGCCGACGAGAGTCGGTTTTCAGACGCCTTTCACTAACCTGACGCTCGACCTGCATCCTCCGACGGTCCTGGCTGGGGAGCAGGTAATAATCGGCGGCAAAACGCAGGAGGAGACGTATGCGGAATTTCAGCATGAGATGAACATGCTCAACAGGGCTTTCCTGGAGGTCCTGTGTGAAGGGGACGCCAAAGGGCGGGTCTTCACTTTCCCGATCCCCACCTACAACATCACACACGATTTCCCCTGGGATGAGCCCGACCTGCATGGATTATGGGAAGCCACCGCGAAATACGGCATTCCCTATTTCGCCAACTTTATCAACTCCGACATGTCACCCGATGACGCAAGGTCCATGTGCTGCAGACTCAGACTTGATCTGCGGAGCCTTGACAGAAGGGGCGGCGGCTTGTTCGGTGCCAATCCCCTGACGGGTTCCATTGGCGTAGTCACTATCAACATGCCGCGCCTCGGTTACCTCGCCGACGACGAAGGGGACTTTTTCAACCGATTGGACCAGCTTTTGGAGATCGCCCGGACGAGTCTGGAAATTAAAAGAAAGGTCCTGGAACGCTTCACCGATCAGAACCTTTACCCCTATACAAAATACTACCTTCGCAACATAAAAAAATCTCACGGGCAGTATTGGCACAATCACTTCGCCACGATCGGGCTTGTGGGCATGAACGAAGCCGGCGTCAACCTCTTGGGCTGTGATATAGGTTCCGTCGAAGGGAAAAAGTTCGCAGAAAAGGTCCTTGATCATATGCGCGACAGCCTTGTCCGGTTCCAGAACGAAACCGATCACATCTATAACCTTGAAGCGACACCCGCCGAGGGGACGGCATACCGCCTCGCGAAACTGGACCAGGATAAGTTCCCCGAAATCTTATGCCCGAACGGCCATGCGAACATTGAGGGAGCGGCGCCATTTTACACGAATTCGACACACCTTCCCGTGAACTACACCGATGACGCTTTCCACGCCCTCAACCTCCAGGACAGCCTTCAAACCCGCTACACCGGAGGGACGGTCATGCACGTTTATCTTGGAGAATCATCGCCGGACCCAGACGCAGTCAAGACATTTGTCCGCAGGGTATGCGAGGAATTCCGGCTTCCTTATCTCACCGTCACCCCCACATTTTCAGTCTGCCCGACGCACGGCTACCTCCCCGGCGAACAGAAACTCTGTCCGGATTGTAATGGTGAAACAGAGATATATTCCCGAGTCGTAGGATATCTGAGACCGGTCAATCAGTGGAATGAGGGCAAACAGTCGGAGTTCATTATGCGCAGCCTTTTTACACTGGGTAATCGTACGTGAAACTAGGCGGCTTTCAGCCGTTTGCTCTGAGCGATTTCCCCGGGAGAGTCGCGGCTGTGATTTTTGTGCAGGGATGTAATTTCCAGTGTCCATTCTGCCACAATGGGCCACTAATCCCGCCGAATCCTCCCTCGGGGGATCTGATCTCCCGGAAGTTGGTGACAGAATTTCTTGCTCTACGTGCGGACAAGCTGGATGGTGTGGTAATCAGTGGAGGTGAGCCGTTACTTCAGCCTGACATGGAGGAGTTCCTGAAGGAACTTAAGTGTTTGGGGCTCGATGTAAAAATCGACACAAATGGGAGTAGACCGGATGTGCTTGGTAAATTGATCGGTGAAGGCCTTGTTGACTATATTGCCATGGACATCAAAGCACCGCTTGAATTGTATGCCCGTCTGGCAGGCATAAAGGTTGATGAGGGAAAGATCCTCCAAAGCATCCACCTTATAGCCGGAAGCGGAGTTCCCCATGAGTTTCGAACAACAAACGTGGAGTCTCTGCTGTCAATGCGTGATATAGAGAAAATCCGTTCTTTGGTCCCGGATGGATCATCATATCGGATCCAGAAGTTCCGAAAAGAAACGGCCATGGAGAGTTCGCTTCGCTAGTGCCGGCCTGACGGCCAAGGCCCAAATAAACACGTTCAAGGTTCAACGTTCAAGATTCAACGTTCAATGTTTAACGTTCAAGGTTCAAGGCTGCCACGGCGTTTCCATGTATTATCATCTCACCGGTATCTTCATCTCACCCGGCATTCCCTCGGACATGTCGGCAGGCATGGAAAACTTTTTGAACCCCTGCGGCACCTCGAACAGAACGATCTTTTTCATCCTCTTCCTCCTTTTCGGTCGGGCACCTTTTTCCATGATACATCTGTTGCCACAAAACACCATGGTGAAATAGCAGACACTTCCAAAGCCCATTTACCACAGGGTTACACAGGGTAAAAATCAAAGATTAGTATGTTTTTGCTCTAAAATCTGGTTCATCCGGTTAATGCGCACCTTTATTATTTTGCTGTCATTGCGAGCCCGAGTGAAACCGTAGGCGTGGCAATCTCATGCGGAGCCGAAAAGGTCATCGCGGCGCCCTCCGGTCGCCCACGGGATCGCTTCACCCGGTTATCGGTTCGCGACGACCAGCGAAGTCATCAATATTAACTAGACCGGTGAAAGATTGATATTGACCGAGCGGTCAAGTATGTTTATATTTATGGTTCATCCGGATAATGCGTACCTCTATTATTTTGCTGTCATTGCGAGGAGCATCGAAGGAGACGAGAGTGACGCGGCAATCCCGGGCGGAGCTGCAAAGAAAATCACGGCTTCCGCCGTCGCTCTTCGAGCTATGGCGGGACAGGCACGATGACAAATGGTGGGGTATGGTCCTCATCCAGGTACTCATTTCAAGGATGACCCAGATTTATAAGGAGAATCAAATTAATGGGGCGACCAAGCGACGCAAGGGAACGGCTCCTTGACTCGGCCATCGAACTGATCTGGAAAAAGACCTACCGC
>JAADHJ010000043.1 GCA_013151915.1 Deltaproteobacteria bacterium | reverse complement strand
CATCAGTTACAAGATAGGAAATACCAAGGGCCATCGTGTCGGGAAGATGCAAGTCCACCGATGCCTTGCCTGAATAGGGCACGCCTGAAGAATCGGGAAATAAGGAAGCTGTACCGGAGAGCTTCGCGGTCACTCCACTGTGCCAGGCAAGACCTACCCTGAGTGCGTCGCTGGCCTGGTAGAGACCGCCCAGTGTGAAACCGATACCGTGGCCGTCACCTTTCATGGAGTAGTTCCATCCGGTGCCGGCACCGTCCGAAGAACCGCCTTTGTAGACAACTTTATTGACAAGATAATACTCGGGGCCGAATCCAATGGAAAACCTGTCGTTTACACGGTAAGCGACCACCGGCGCAATTTTTGCCATCTCAATGGTGGTCTCTGTAACAACATCCACAGGATTTAAGGGTGTCAAGGATCTAAAAGTCACATTGAAACCCGCATCGGATTTCCAATCCGTCCCCAGTCCGAAGGGGGTGTTGATCCCGAAACCCACCCACCAGTCTGATTCCTTTACCCGGTTTGTGTAAAAGAAATAGGGTGGATAAAAATCCTTCGCCTCGGCATCGACGCCCTCGAATTCTGATCTGGGAGAAATCTTGGTGAATCCTGTCACATGATCTGAATCCCCTCCAGACCGGTTATGCCGGCGACATTATGATGGACCGCGGAGGGGTCGTCGGCCTGCCCCACGAAAGCGTTGGCCATACCCATGGCCTTGGCGCCCGACTCGGGAACCCGGAAAGCGCCGGCGAAGGCAGTGCCTGCGCCCAGCGTCACGGCCAATGATACGATCAGTAATCCGAAAAAACTCTTTTTCATGAAACGGCTCCTTTCATCCCCCGGTTCTTATAGTGAATATCTCCCCCTGAAAGTTTTTCTATAACACCGTTTTGTTCTTCGTTTGTCAACAGATACGAGAAATAAGAGTGCTTTCTTCTCAGGTTCATCCTGAAAATGATTGCCTGGATAGGATAAATTCCGGAACATGGGAAAGCTTATTTAACACCGTTCGACGCGCTTTGCTTGCTCACGGCAGGCAGGGTTCAGAAAAAATATCAACACAAGAGGACACAGGGTTTAGCAGGGTACACAGGGGCAAACAACGGTTCAGGGGAGGGGATGCGTTCTCTGTGTCCTCTGCGAGAAACCCATCGCACTGGCGCCTTACGGCTTAAAACCCAAGCCCTCCTTTGTGAGACCCTTCTTGTAACCCCTGTGTAGCAGCCTTCGATGGGCTGCACTGTGATAAATTAGCTCTTGACCTTCGAGATTGCCGCGCCGGCGGTTTCACTCAGGCTCGCAATGACAGGAGCGGTGTTCCGTACGGGACGCCCCTTGCTCAGTCGTCGTACAGCGATTCCAGGTCCTTCCAGAAACGGCTGGTAATCACCTTGCGCCTCAGCTTCATCGTTGGAGTCACCTCGCCCTTATCCTGGGAAAATTCCCTTTCCATGATCTTGAACCGTTTGACCTGCTCCACCCGGGACAGGTCTACCTGGGCGGAATCGATCCTCCCTTGCAACAGCTCCTTGATTTCGGAATTGTCGCAAAGCTCCCGGCGTGACGAGAACTTTATCTTGTGCTCCCTGGCGTAGTTCTCCATCCTGTCCCAGTCCGGTACTATAAGGGCCGAAATATACTGCCGCCGATCACCGAAGACAAAGGCCTGACTGATAAACTTATCTGCGGAAAGGGCATTCTCAATTAGGGAAGGGGCAACGTTCTTTCCGCCGGCGGTAACGATGATGTTCTTCTTTCGCCCCGTGATGACCAGAAATCCGTCGTGGTCGATATGCCCGAGGTCCCCCGTTGAAAACCACCCATCCTGGTCAATGGACTCCGCCGTGTCAGACGGCCGATTGAAGTAGCCCTTCATCACATTGGGCCCCCTGACCTGGATTTCCCCGTCATCCGCTATCCGGACCTCCACACCCGGGAGGGGGTGACCCACGGAACCGAACCTGAGCCTCTCCAGATCGTTGGCGGATATGACGGGAGATGTTTCCGTCAGTCCGTAGCCCTCCAGGATGATGAGTCCCGCAGCGTGGAAAAACTCCGCGATCCGTTTGGAAAGCGGAGCGCCACCCGAGATCATGAGCCTGATCCGGCCGCCGAAGGTCTGCCTGAGCCTGGAAAATACAAGCCTGTCGGCGAACCGCTGCCGGAAGCGAAGCCACCCGCTCAGGTCCTTTCCCTGCTGCAGGCGTCGGCTGACCTCCTGTCCGATACTCAAAGATGTTACGAAGATGATCCTTTTCAACAGGGAACTTTCCCTTACACGGTCGAGGATCCGCCCGTAGGCTTTTTCGTAAACCCTGGGGACGCTGACGAGAATCGTCGGCCTGACCTCTCCCATATTGGGAATTAACTGATCTATACTTTCCGCATAGGCGATTTTGCCGCCCGTGTACAGAAACAGATAGTAGGCCAGTCTCTCGAACACGTGGGATAGAGGAAGGAAGGAAAGACAGGTGTCGGTGTTCTTGATCTGGATTACTTCCAGTATCTGCCGTACATTGGAAAGGAAGTTGTTGTTGGTCAGCATGGCCCCTTTGGGCTCACCTGTGGTTCCGGATGTGTAGATGATCGTCACCAGGTCGTCGGCCTCCCCCTCAGCGATGGACTTCCCGAGGGACTCCCAGAGTTCGGGTATCGCCTCACAGCCCCTGGCAAGCAGATCGTCAAAGGTGATAACGTCATCGCCAAGCCTGTCCTCGGGCACTGGATCGAAGCAGACGATCATCCTCAGCTCGGGAAGACCGGATCTTATCTTGAGAATCTTATCCAGATATTCAACGCTGGATACGAAGATGGCGCCTGCGGAGCAGTCGAGGAGAATGTACTCGAGTTGCGCGGGTGTGAGGGTCCAATAGAGCGGAACGTCCACCCCGCCGATGGCAAGTATTCCGAGGTCGGCAAAGACCCACTCCGGGCGATTTTCGGAGAGGATGGCTACACGATCGCCGCTCTCGAAACCCAGGCACGCGAGGCCGCGCGCCACCTCGCGGTAAGCCCTCGACAGATCCTTCCAGGAGACAGGCTGCCAGGTACCCTCGACCTTGCGTTCCATGACGGTCCTCTCACCATACAGTTCGACCCGGGCATCAACCATCCTGACAATAGTATTTTCCACTACTCCTCCCCGCCACCAAGATCAGCGATATAACTTTCGTACTCCCCAGGTGTCATAAGGGATTCCATCTGTCCGGGCTCCGATATCTCGATCTTAAGAAGCCAGCCTTCCCCGTAAGGATCCTCATTGACAAGCTCCGGGCTGTCCACCAGGTCGGCATTAACCTCCACAATTTCCCCTGAGACGGGGGCCGTCAGATCGACAACAGCCTTGTCTGACTTCAGGACACCGAAGGAGGATGTCATCTCGATCTCGTCCTCCACGTCGGGCAGATCCACAAGGATTACATCTCCCAATTCCTCCTGGTAGAAATCCGTCACACCGATTTCGGCCTCATTACCCGCAGGGCGAACCCAGAGATGATCCCTGGTGTAATAACAGCTCCCAGGAACATCCATCAGCTATCCTCTCCTCCCATTTCCCGTGTTCCGTGTTAAACGCATACGAACATATTTTACCGGTTGTTCCAAAAACGGCTCATTCCTTCGGTACCTTTTCCCAGTCAGCGCGGAACTTTTCAATCCCGAGGTCCGTCAGGGGATGCTTGAAGAGCTGGAGGATGACCTTTAACGGAACGGTGGCGATATCAGCCCCCATGAGGGCCGATTGGAGAACATGGCCCGGATGGCGGACACTGGCAACGATAATCTCGCTTTCGAATCCAAAATTTTCCTTGATCTGCATGATCTGCGCGACAACGTCCATCCCGGAGTTACCCACGTCGTCAATTCTCCCGACGAAAGGGCTGATAAAGGATGCGCCCGCCTTGGCGGCCAACAGGGCCTGCAAGGGAGAAAAAACAAGGGTTACATTGGTACGAATACCCTCTCGGCCGCAAAGTCTGACCGCCTTCAGCCCCTCAGGGGTCATGGGGATCTTGACAACGACATTCTCTCCGATGGAGGAAAGCTTCCTGGCTTCCTCCAGCATCCCCTCCGCATCAGGGCTGACCGTCTCAAGGGATACCGGTCCATCGACGACACGGCAGATCTCGGTAACCAGGGGCCAGAACTCCCGCCCTTCCCTTGCGACAAGGCTGGGGTTGGTGGTGACTCCATCAATCAATCCCATTTTTATGGCTGAGGTTATTTCGTCAAGGTTGGCGGTATCGAGAAAAAATTTCATAACATCGTCTCCAGTGAATCGGGTTTTAAGAACCTGTTTCGACAACAAACACTTCCAAAGCTGATTCACCACAGTCACGCCGATGGCGTGGCTTATAGGTCACACCACAGGGTTACACAGGGTACAACCAAGAGTCGCCGCGTCCGCTTTTCCCTCTCTGGACCCTGGACTCTGGACCCCCTGTCCTGAGCCTGTCGAAGGATGGACTCTGGACCCTAAAATCTGTACCCTACCCCAACCGAGACGGCGTCCTCCCCGAAGAGGTGAGCCTCCATACTGAAATAAAAGTTGAAATCCATGAAGTAGTCCATCCCGAAAACCAGAAAACCCCGGCCGTTTTCGTCCAGGCCGCCCGGCGGCCCATCCAGGGTCATGAACTCAACGGCAAATCCGGCGTATCCTGTTGTCCCCCCCGATTTGACTATGCCAAGAAGGGTAAGCTGTTCCTGAAACAGATCAAACTTCTGTCCCCCCTCACTGCTGTTTGACCAGAGCAGCTGGGTATCCAGGTCCAGCGAAAAATCGGAATCCGTCGGAGCAAAGAGCTTGAAAACCACGCCTCCCCCGTAGGAGAAGCCGAGATTTCCGCTGAAACCGTAGTCATCCACCGACATATCCGCAAATCCAAGCTTGAGATAGGGCGTCACCTTGGGGGAAAAACCGATCATCCCCTTGCCCATGAAGGATTTGCTCGTGACCTTGTGTCCTGCGATGTCCAACTCCGCATAACCAACAGAACCGGAAATGGACGACTTCCCCAGGTCCAGGAAACCCACGGGCGCACCCAAATTAATTGCCTGGACGCCGGGTACATCGATCAGCAGCACCATCGCTGAAACCAACAATATTAGAACCTTTTTCACTTTTTACCTCCTCCCCGTCATTCCCGCTCCAGGAATTTCCCTGTCCCCGCCAGGATTTTTTCCGTCGCACGGTTGCGGTTTAATGTGTAGAAATGCAGGCCTGAGACGCCAAAGTCAAGCAACTCGTTGCACTGTTTTATGGCATGGTCCACCCCTACCCGGAAGATGTCTTCCGAGTTATCTATCCTGTTCTTTATCTCCCATGGCACCGTCGCGCCGCACATCTCGGTAAACCTCTGTACCTGACCGAGATTGGTAATGGGCATTATCCCGGGAATAACCGGTATTTCAATGCGCGCCCCGGTCGCACGATCCATGAAATCAAAAAAGTACCTGTTGTCAAAAAACAGCTGGGTGATAATGAAGTCCGCCCCGGCATCAACCTTTCTCTTGAGGTTTTCAATGTCCCTGTCGACAGACACGGCCTCGACATGTCCTTCGGGATAACCTGCAACCCCGATGGAAAAACCATCCGCCTCGCGGAGGTATTCGACCAGCTCGTAGGCGAATTTAAAATCCTTCTGGATTCTGTACCCCGGGAGGTCCCGCGGCGGGTCTCCCCGGAGGGCAAGAATGTTATCTATGCCCTCCATCCTCAACCGGCGGCAGACCGCCTGGATATCCCGGCGCGACGACGCGATGCACGTCAGATGCATCATGACGTTCAGGCCGTACTTCTCCTGAATGCTGGTGGTCCAACGCAGGGACTTTTCCTTCGTGCTGCCCCCCGCGCCGTAAGTCACCGAAACGAAATCGGGATTGAACCGTCTGAGCTTCTCCACCGTTTCATCCAGTACACTTTCGCTCTCAGGATTCTTGGGCGGAAAAAACTCGAAAGAGAGGGAGGGCTTATTATTAGCCAGAATTTCGCTGATCTTCAATTACAAATCCTCGCAGTTTCATCCTGGAAATGAGCACCGGGATATAACGTCCCCTACCCTATCCGGTTGCCGTAGATAAGTGAAAGCGTCTCACTGCGGGTTCTTTCATCCCTTCTGAAGGAGCCCCGAACGGCGGAGGTAACGGTGCGGGAATTGGGTTTATTCACCCCACGCATGGACATGCACATGTGCTCGGCCTCGATGACGACCATAACCCCCTTGGGGCGGAGACCGTTCATGACCGCCTCGGCCACCTGTGTTGTCAGGCGTTCCTGGACCTGTGGTTGGCGTGCAAAAGTATCAAGGACTCTTACGATCTTCGAAAGGCCGACAATCCTTCCCCCCTCCGGGATATACGCGATATGGGCAACACCTATGAAGGGAAGCAGATGATGCTCACACATGGAATGCATGGAAATGTCCTTGACGAGTACCATCTCGTCGTGGGTTTCCCCCTCAACAGGGACCAGAAACTGCATGGCATCAACATCGATGCCTGCGAAAACCTCACTGAAAAGATCAGCGGCCCGTCTTGGCGTACCCTTGAGGCCGGGCCTGTCCGGATTTTCTCCAATCCCTTCGAGTATCAGCCTCATCCCTCTTTCAATCTTTTTTCTGTCCATCCTCATACTCCAGATAATAAAGGGCCATGGCCCTTTCGCGCACCTCCCCCGACGGGATTCCCGTTCGGAGGGAAATCATATTGATGTCCTCGAACTCCGGTTTAGCTCGCCACCGACCGGAGGGTGAAAGCCATCGCTTGACCCTCACCTCGCCATGGGGCGTATCAATCCGAACCACCTCTCTGTGGAGAATCTTTCTGGCAACGTCCCAGTACCGTAGACCCGCGCTTCCTGACCGTTCCAGGACGGCATCCAGCATCCTCTCCTTATCTTCGGATGGAACCAGGACGCGGAGAAGAACTCCGACCCTGCCTTTCTTGGTATATGCCGATATTACGTGTACCTCCATAGCCCCGGCCTCATGGAGTTCGCCGATCAGCGGCGCAAGGTATTCGGGGCTGACATCGTCCAAACCGCATTCTATCATGACGCTTCCGGAACCGTGTGACACGTCCATCGGTCGACCGGAAAAAATTCTCAGTAGATTGGGAAGACCGGGATTGTCCCGTCCACCGGCGCCTGTGGCTGTGGCATCTATGGTCATGGGCGGCATGAGGCCGTACTCTGACACCAGTTCACGCAACAGGGCCGCACCCGTGGGGGTGGTCAACTCCACCGAAGGCCCCTTGGAAAAGACGGGAATCCCTTCCAGGAGACAGGCCGTTGCGGGGGCGGGAACCGGCATGGTCCCGTGCTCCGTATTGATAAAGCCGGCTCCCACATTGACCGGTCCTGATAATATCCTCTCCACCCCAAGGTAATGAATGCCGGCCATCACTCCCACAACATCGGCGAGGGTATCTTGGCCGCCCAGTTCGTGAAGGTGGACGGCTCTTCCCGACCCGTGGGCTTTTCCTTCCGCCTTTCCCAGTGATTCAAGCACTCTTGCGCTTCCGGCCCTTATCTCACCCGGAAGCTGGGCCTCCCGGACCAGGGTGATCATTTCCTCAAGGGAACGTCTGACTGGACCTCCTTCAACGATTACTTCACACCGTGTTCCGGCCAGTCCTCCACGTGATACGTCACCGATGTCGTACCGGATCTCACCGGGGATGACGGCATCAACGGCATCCTTGAGAACCCGGGGCGGCAGACCCAGTGAAAGGAGCCCGGCGAGGAACATGTCTCCGGAAATACCGCTGAACGGGTCTATGTAGAGGATCTTCTCTGCCGACATCTCTTTCATCAGGTTCAACGTTCCTCGTTCAAGGTTCCAGGCATGCCGCGGCGTAGTCCGCAGGATGAAGACGGGTTCAACGTTCCAGCTGTTTTCCACGTTGTACATTGACAGGGCCGTAAAAGTCCATTTATGACTTTTTGCGAGTCCGTCAACATTGGACGTTGGACACCGAAGTGGGGTCTGGACCCCTCGCTACCTCGAATCCCTGGCACCGAGGATAAAATGGGCCGCCACCGCGGCTCCATACCCATTGTCGATATTCACCACTGTCAAGCCGCAGGCGCATGAGGACAACATGGTCAGCAGGGGGGTTATCCCACCAAACGATGCACCGTATCCGATGCTGGTAGGGACCCCGATAACGGGAACCGAGACAAGCCCGGCAACCACCGACGGAAGGGCTCCTTCCATACCCGCAACAGCCACGATCACTCCCGCTCTTTCCATCTCTTTTCTGAAGGATGCCAGTCGGTGGAGGCCGGACACACCCACATCGTAAGCCCGGATCACCTCCCTGCCAAGAAAGGAAATCGTACGGGCGGCCTCCTCTGCGACGGGAAGATCGGATGTGCCCGCAGCCATTACCATTACAGGAGAACCATCCTGCCCGGGGAGGGAACCCAGAACGAAAGTTCGGGATAGGGCATCGTAAGCGGCGGCGGGCCATCTGCCCAGAGCCTTTCCCGCTGCCTCACCCGAGATCCGCGTCACCAGGACAGGAGAGCCGGATTCGGCCATTTTTTCCACAATGCCCTCTATCTGACCTGGTGTTTTCCCCTCGCCATATACCGTTTCGGGAATACCCCTGCGCACCTGCCTCTGGGTGTCGATTCTCGCGTAGCCCAGACAGGCCGACGGAAAATCGACGAGGGCTTCCAGCGCCGAGTCGGGACCCAGATCCCCGGCCGACACTTTTCTCAACAGTTCCAGAAGATCGTTCCGGTTCATCTCAGCCTCATCCAAAGTTCCTGAGGGCTGGAGTCCAGAGTCCAGAGGCCAGAGTCCAGAGTACTTCCATACTTCGATACCTCGATACTTCGATACTTCAATACCCATGCCCCAGTCGCCACTTGGCCGCCAGGATAGTGTTTGCCATGAGCATGGCACGGGTCATGGGGCCAACCCCCCCTGGAACCGGACTGTACCATCCCGCCACTTCCACCGCCTCCGGCGACACGTCACCGACCAGAGTGTATCCCTTGTTTTCGAAGTCCCTGACCCGCCCGGGATCCCTCATAAAAACCTCCGGGGCATTCTCCCGGACAAGCTGGTTCATGCCGACATCAATGACGGCGGCCCCCTTCTTGATCCAGTCCTTTTTCACCATCAAGGGTCTTCCCACCGCAGCTACCAGAATATCCGCCTTCCCCACTATTTCGGCCAGATCCGGCGTCCGTGAGTGACAGATGGTTACGGTAGCGTGGCGGTGAAGCAGGAGCATCGCCATGGGTTTGCCGACAATATCGCTTCTGCCGATGACCACCGCCCGCTTTCCCTCAGGATCGACCCCGGCCTCATCGAGCATACGCATCACCCCGGCGGGTGTGCATGATTTAAGAACCGAGGAATCGCCACGGACCAGGCGGCCCACATTAGCGGGATGAAATCCATCCACATCCTTGGCCGGATCGATCCTGTCCAGAACGGAAGCGGTTTCCATCTCATCCGGAAGCGGGAGCTGAACGAGAACACCATCCACGTGGCTATCACCGTTGAGGGTATCTATCAGATCGAGGACCTCCCGCGTGTCGGCATGCTTCGGCAGACGGTGGGAAAAGGATCGGATACCGCAAATACCGCAGTCCTTGACCTTCATGCGAACGTAGACAGCCGAGGCCGGGTTCTCTCCTACAAGGACCACGGCCAGGCCGGGGGGACGCCCAGCGGACGCGGTGAACCTCTCCACCTCGACTTTGACCTCTGTCAGAACCCTGGCCGCAATCTCTTTCCCATCGATGATTTTCGCCTTAGCCATAGACACTACCTCTCTTAGAGTTGATGACTTTGTAAAAAGTGATGACTTTGTAAAAAGTCATCAATGCGCCCACTTAAGGGCGCCCAAATCGAAGATTTGTGAGGAAAGTGAAAATGACACTTTTCGCTTTCCGTTAAGTAAAAAGCCATGAATGAACTTTTTACGACCCTAATAAAGGATGACTTTGTAAAAAGTCATCAATGCGCCCACTTAAGGGCGCCCAAATCGAAGATTTGTGAGGAAAGTGAAAATGACACTTTTCGCTTTC
>JAADHJ010000042.1 GCA_013151915.1 Deltaproteobacteria bacterium | reverse complement strand
GGACGGGCAAGATCGGGGATGGAAAGATCTTTGTCATGTCCCTCGATGATGCCGTCAGGATCAGGACAGGGGAGACAGGGGTGGAAGCGCTCTGACAGCATCACTACAAATTGAAGCTTGATGGACTTTTTACGAGGTTGTCAAACCTGGAGGATAAGGTAATGAAAACGAGGGTAAATCTGGTAATTCTATTATCTGTTCTAACAATCCTGCTGCTACCGGCTTTTGGTTTTGCAGACACCGCTCCTACGGCCGCCGAGGTTCAGAAACACCTGGATTTTGTCTGGACTCTGGTGGCCGCCTTTCTCGTGTTTTTCATGCAGGCCGGCTTCGCCATGGTGGAAACAGGGTTCACCCGTGCCAAGAATGCCTCTAATATCATCATGAAGAACCTGATGGATTTTGCTGTCGGATCGCTTGGCTACTGGGCCATCGGGTTCGGGCTTATGTTCGGTGTCGCCTGGAAAGGCATCATCGGGACCAGCGGATTCTTTTTCGGCGGTATCGGGGGCGACCAATGGACCCTGGCCTTCTGGATGTTTCAGGTGGTATTCGCGGCCACTGCGGCCACTATTGTGTCAGGCGCAATGGCGGAGCGAACCAAGTTTATCGGGTATCTGATCTATTCCGTATTCATCAGTGCCCTCATTTATCCTGTATTTGGAAGTTGGGCATGGGGCAGCCTTTTCCAGGGTTCCGGATGGCTGGAACATCTTGGCTTCATTGACTTTGCCGGGTCCACGGTGGTCCACTCCGTGGGTGGTTGGGCGGCGCTGGCGGGAGCTATGGTTCTCGGTCCCAGGATCGGAAAGTACACAAAAGATGGCAAGGTGAACCCCATCCCGGGCCACAACCTGCCTTTGGCCGCCCTGGGAGTCTTCATCCTCTGGTTCGGCTGGTTCGGCTTCAACCCCGGGAGCACCACAGCCGCCATCCCCGATATCGCCGGAATCGCCGTGAACACCAACCTTGCCGCGGCGGCAGGAGCCGTCATGTCAATGATCGCCTCCTGGGTCCTGTTTAAAAAACCGGACGTGGGAATTTCCCTTAATGGAGCTCTGGCCGGCCTTGTGGCCATTACAGCAGGCTGTGCCAACGTCTCCCCCGCCGGCGCCGTCGCAATCGGAGGCATAGCCGGAGTAGTGGTCCTCTTCTCGGTTCTGTTTTTCGACAAGATCAGGATTGACGACCCGGTGGGAGCTATTTCGGTACATGGCGTCTGCGGCGCGTGGGGAACCCTGGCTGCCGCAATTTTTGACATAACGGGGCAGGCACATATAGGAGTTCAGCTCATCGGGATCGCCGCAGCATTCGTGTGGACTTTCACCATAGCTTTCATCCTCTTCAAAATCATCGACAAGACTATCGGACTGAGGGTATCCAAGGAAGAGGAAGAGATGGGTCTCGATACTTCAGAGCACGCCGCGACGGCCTATCCCGATTTTTCGGTCAGCAGTTTTTAGCTTACCGGAATCAGGTACCATTACATACACGTTAAGGGCCGGCCCGAAAAGGCCGGCCCTTAACAATTATTACCCTGTTTTCATAATGGTTTTATTTCAACGCAGATTTACGGGGAAGCAAAGGAACAGTCACTCTGTTAATGGGGAAAAGCTAATTGGGCACAGGGTACACAGGGTTAAAGAAAACCTTCTCCCTTAGGGATTGCTTCGCATGGGGTCTGCTCGCAATGACATAACGCCCACCTGCAGGCTACAACCTGATGCCGTAAGACCTCAGCAGCAACACCGTTTCCATGAGCGGAAGACCCATGACGTTGGTGTAGGAACCCACAATCCCCTCAACGAAGATAGCCCCCCTTCCCTGGATCGCGTAGGCCCCGGCTTTGTCCTTGTACTCCCCGGAATCGAGGTACCAGCCTATTTCCCATTCCTCAAGCTGTTTCATCCTCACCCGCGTCTCGATGGTAACCACCCGTTTTTTGTCCTTATTGATCCAGACGGCGGCAATGGCTGAAAGAACGGTGTGTTCTTTTCCAGCAAGCCTTCTCAGCATGGCTTTCGCATCCCTCTTGTCCCTGGGCTTGCCAAGGATCTTGCGGCCATTGAGAATGACTACAGTATCGCAGCCCAAAACGATATCGTCCGGGTAGTCCTTGGCCACGCCTTGCGCCTTCTCCATGGCAAGCCGCTCCACGTGTTCCCTGGGCGTCTCTTCAGGCCGGAGCTTCTCGCTGATCTGGGGAACCACTACCTCAAATTTGAGCCCCGTCAGGGCAAGCAGCTCCTGTCTGCGGGGCGATGCGGATGCGAGGACGATCTTTTTGCGGCGTGACCACCATCTCTTTGCGATTCTCATTGGATTTATTTTCTCGTCATCTGTTTGATAATCTCGTAAAAAATCCATCAAGTTTACACCGGGATTTTTTAATGCGCGTGTTTGTTTTTACCACACGGAGCTCAATTAAACCACTTTTCCGGATCGGTTGCCAAGGAGCGTCCACGGAAGTTCGCCATCCCTCCTGTCAAAGAGGATCCGGTCCGCATCCGGAAAAACCCGCTGGAGTTTCCGCAAGGACATACCTCCAACGGGGAATGCCCCCAGTACTTTCCCCAGGTTTCTGTCCCCAAGGGAGATCAGGGCATCCAGATAGGCGCCCCGTATGGAACCGGCCTGGAACTTGACCCCTCCCATACGTCCTAATTTTTCCCTCAAGGACTTCAGCCTTCTCGACAGTACCTCCTCGGCCGCCATGGGCTCCCTTTCCAGGGGAGTATGCGGTTTGGGAACAAACGGATTTACACTGACCGTTATGCTCCCGACCTTCCCCCTTCTGCGCCCTGCCTTTACCACTTTGTCCCTGACGTGGCCCACCAGGTCTGAAATAGCCAAGATATCACAGTCCTCTTCACCTGGCAGCCCCACCATGAAGTACAGTTTCACGCCCGGAATCCGTGCCTGCTGAAGCAGGTCCACCGCATCCATGACCGCATCGTCCGTGAAGCCTTTACCTACTGTCCTTCTGAGAGCGGCCGTCCCGGCTTCGGGGGCAAGAGCGACTGTTCGGTGCCCACTTGCCGCGAGCATTTCCGCCAGTTCGGGGGTCATGCGTTCCAACCTGATGGATGATGGAGAAAATCTTCCTCCCAGCTTCAGGATCATCCTTCCGGCATCATGAAGCCCCGGATGGTACGATACCGCCGTCCCCACCAGTCCGATCTTCTTCCTGTACTTAAGGCCGGTCCGTACCTCCTCTTCCATTTTTTCCAATCCCAGGAAACGCACCGGGCCGCACACATGGGAGGCCGCGCAAAAGCTGCATTTCGCACCACATCCCCTGGAGATCTCAAGTGGATACATAGAGCCGAATTCGGTGCTCCGTGCCACAACCGCGGGACGGGCAGGTTTTACATCCAGGGAAGAAAGCATGGATCGCCTGACCCATGAGGGCGCCGGCTCAATCGGCCTGGGGATTCGGTACCGGGAGCCTTTCGCCTCCACCACACTGTACCTGGACGGGACATAGGCACCGGGCAGGCCGGACACCAGATCCAGGAGCTGCTCCCTGTCGCCAAGATGCCCGGCAGAGAGGAGAATGTCAGGGAGGTTATCGAAGACAGGTTCGGAATCGCCGATGATTACCAGGTCGAAAAATGGGGCGGCCGGCTCAGGGTTGATTATCAGGGCTGCTCCGCCGCCCAGCACAAGGGGTCTGCTTCCCCGTGGTGCGGACGGGGCGGCTCCTCCCGCTTCCAACATCCGGGGGAGATGAACAAGATCCGGCTGAAAGGAAACGGAAAACGCGACAACATCAAACTCGGACAGGGAATGGCTGCCATCGGGGAAATAGAGCCTGTTTCCCTCCCAGAAAACCCTTCGTACATCAAAACCTGGAACATCAAGAAAACCTCTCAAAATCGCCTGGTAGCCGAGGTTTGACATGCCCACCCAATAGCTGTTGGGATAGGCTACCGCCACCCTCAGTGAGCCCCCCCTGGCAGGCCGGGGGGAAACCCAGGCCTCCTCCAGCGGGCCCCGTGCGGTCATCTTTCCTTAATCCGCCTGGCGCCTTAAAAACGCAGGGACCTCAAACTCATCCTCCTCAATGACTGATATTGACGGACGTCTGGCCTTTTCCGGTGGGGTTTCGGGCTCTGTCTTTCTGATGAAAGTCGGTAATTCAGTGTCCTGGGCATCGGCACCTCCCCAGGAAGGTCGCCTGGAGTCAAGCCCCCGTGTATGTTCCTGCCCGAAACCGGTCGCTATAACGGTCACCATGAGATCCTCACCCATGGAATCATCCTCGACCCATCCAAAAATAATCTCGGCGTCCTCGTGAACCGCACTCCGGACAATGGCCGAAGCGCTCTGGATCTCCTGCATCCCGATGCCTTTACCGGCGGTGATATTGATAAGGACACCCCTGGCGCCATCGATGCTGTTGTCCTCCAGAAGAGGACTGGAAATGGCCGTCTGGGCAGCCTCGGGAGCCCGGTCATCACCCTGCGCGATCCCGGTGCCCATGAGAGCCCGCCCTTTCCCTTCCATGACCCTTTTCACGTCAGCGAAATCAAGGTTAATGATTCCAGGCTTGGTGATGAGATCGGATATACCCTTGACCGCGCAATGGAGAACATCGTCCACGATCTGGAAAGCCTCCGTGGCGAGGGCGCCATGTTTGATAACCGAGAAGATGCGATCGTTGGGAATTACGATAAGGGTGTCAACGTTTTTCCGCAGCTCTTCCAGCCCGCTTTCCGCGTTCTTCATCCTCACGCGGCCTTCGAACTCGAATGGCTTGGTCACCACCCCGACGGTGAGAACCCCGACATCCTTCGCCAGTCCCGCGACCACCGGAGCGGCCCCGGTGCCCGTTCCACCCCCCATGCCTGCGGTGATGAACACCATGTCAACGCCCTGGATCGCCTCGTGAATCAGATCCTTGCTCTCCTGCGCCGAACGTAATCCAATCTCGGGGTCCGCCCCGGCGCCGAGGCCGTGCGTCACCTCCGCCCCCAACTGGATTTTCGTGGAAGCGTTGGATTTCTTCAGTGCCTGCGCATCTGTGTTGGCGGCAATGAAGTCAACGTTTTTCAACCGTGATTTAATCATGTTGTTAATGGCGTTGCCACCGCCTCCTCCGACCCCTATGACCTTGATCCGGGCCTGAAGGTCCCTGCCTTCCTCTACGAACTGAAACATGCGTCACCTCCCTGGGATAATAACAGTGTTCCCCGTACTGTTTTGATAGTATCGTAAAAAGTCCATTCGCGGCTTTTTACTCAACAGAAAGCGAAAAGCGTCGTTTTCACTTTCCTCACAAATCTTCGATTTGGGCGCCCTCCCCGGACGCATTGATGACTTTTTGGTAAGTCATCACGTTCAGATGAAATCCTTTAACCAGTCCCTCATCTTTGCCAGTATTTTGTCGAAAATTCTCGATTCGTTTGTTCCAAAGCCCCCCTCTCCGCCGTGGGTGGATCCGTATTTGATAAGCCCGACCCCGGTCGCATACATGGGGCTTTTGACCACGTCAACCAGGCCACCGACATCCCGCGGATATCCAACCCGGACCGGCATATTGAAGACCTGTTCGGCCAGTTCGGCCATGCCGCTCATGATTACCGTTCCCCCGGTCAGGACGATGCCGGAAGCTATGCGGTCATTATGGCCCGACTTGAGTATTTCCCGGTTTATAAGCTCGAAAAACTCCTCCGCCCTCGGTTCAATAATTTCCGCCAGGAACTTTCTCGAAACCTTCTTTGGTCTATGACCGCCAACGCCCAACACCTCTATTTCCTCATCGTCACCGACCATTTCGGTGAGCGCACAGCCATACTCCTTCTTGATCTTTTCCGCTTCAGTGGCCGGGCTTCTAAGACCGTAGGCAACATCGTTGGTCAGGTTGATACCCCCCAGAGCGAGAACGGCGGTCTGCTTTATGCTGCCGGCGCCGAAGATTGCCAGGTCAGTGGTTCCGCCTCCGATATCAACAAGCGCGACCCCAAGTTCTTTCTCCTCATCAGTGAGAACCGCGCCTGCGGCGGCAAGAGGTTCGAGGACGATATCCAGGACGTCGAGACCGGCGCGGTTACAGCTTTTGATAATGTTTTGTGCGGACGTTACGGCGCCTGTCACAATATGTACCTTGGCCTCAAGGCGGACACCGGACATCCCCAGGGGGTCGATAATCCCGTCCTGATCGTCCACTATGTATTCCTGGGTCAGGGTGTGGATGATCTCCCGATCCAGCGGCATGGCTACCGCCTGGGCTGCGTCGATAACCCTCTCAAGGTCTTTTTTGGTAACTTCCCTGGTCTTGACCGCCACCACCCCGTGGCTGTTGAATCCTTTAATATGACCGCCCGCAATCCCGGCATAGACCGCCTGGATCGGCACCCCGGCCATGAGTTCAGCCTCCTCAACAGCCCTTTTAATGGAATCGACGGTGGCATCAATGTTGATCACCACTCCTTTCCGAAGACCTTTGGACGGGGTGGTGCCGATCCCTATGATCTCGCACCATCCCTTCTCATCCACGGCAGCAACGACGACACAGATTTTCGTGGTCCCCACATCCAGCCCTACTACAATGCGTTCCCTACCCTTGGCCATGGCGAATTCCTCCCAAACCCGAGGCGGTTGATTTTCGGTTAACCCCGTCATTTCTTCCGGGCATTTTTATAATCCTTCCTTCGAAACGCAGATCGTACCCGGCCGCCCTGGTATCGAAATGTTTCGACGCCATGAGCCTTGCCAGGCGATTCAATTCATCCTTGGATCCATCAGGCGACATGACCAGGGTGATCCCGGTTTTCACCAGGGCCACCAGAACCATCCGCTCGTTTTTCACCCTTATCTCCGATATGGCATCGGGCCCCAGGAGGCCGGATACTTCCAGACTTCTCAGAACTCTCAGGGCGCCCTCCGCATCGGCCGCCCGGTCGCCGGGATTCCAATCCCCCGACAGCCCTGTTATCAGCGGCATTCCACCCGGATACCTCCCGGATTTCCTCAGTACGACACCGTCCATATCCACCACGGGATACCCCCGCCCCATGATTACCGCTACGGGATGACGTTCCTGTATGTTGATCTCCAGGGTGTCCGGAAGCTGCCTTACCACAACGGCACTCCTGACCTGGGGAAGTTTCTCCACCCTTTTCAGGACATCGGCGAGGTCCACCCTCAGGAGCGGGGTCCCTTCCTGAACCCCGGAGGTCATGATAATCTTCCCCCTGCCAACATCCCGGGATCCTGTGACAACGATCCTCTTCACCGAAAGGGCAGGCAGGTCGATAAGGGCATTGCCGCCCAGCCAGCCACCGTAGATCAACGAAACCATTGTCAGTCCCGCAATCACCCCCCTTAATACCCACCAGCTTTTTGCCGCCGTCTCACGCAGCGGACGTCCCGCATCCCGTCTTTTCACCGCGCTTTTTCTTCTGACGGTCTTTCTGGAAAGGGGTTTATTCCTGCTTCCCATAACTATCTGCTTCCCTCTCCCGCGGTTTTGAGCATCTCCATGACCAGGGATTGAAAATCGATGCCCATCCCCAGGGCCGACTTGGGAAGAAGGCTTGTGGGCGTCATTCCTGGAATGGTGTTTACCTCAAGGACCTGAAACTTTCCGTCCCTGCCCCTTAGATCAACCCTCGCCGCCCCGCAGCACCTGAGCGCATGATAGGTTTCAAGACCCGTCGTACGAATAATCTCCGTCATTTCCGGCTCAAGGGGCGCCGGCACCCTGTACTCATCTGCGCCGGTGACATATTTGGTCTTGTAATCATAAAACCCGTTCGCCGTTACGATCTGAACAACGGCCAGCGGCTTTCCGTTAAGGATGCCGACGGTGTATTCCTCCCCAGCCACGAAGGACTCAACCAGCACGTACGGGTCATGCCGGGAGGCATCCCTGATTGCCTCCCTGAGATCCCGTTTCTCCCGGACAATGGAGATGCCGATGGTGGAACCCTCCCGGCTCGGTTTCACCACGACAGGGCATGGCAGATGGATCTCACGATCATAATCTCCCGGACCGATAGTGATGTAGGACGCGGTTGGGATGCCGCAGGCATCGAGTATCCTCTTGGTCTGGATCTTGTCCATGGCAAGCGCCGATGCGAGGACACCACTGCCTGTATAGGGTGCGTCCATGAGTTCCAGAGCTCCCTGGATTGTCCCGTCCTCCCCGCCCCTTCCGTGGAGAGCGATAAAGGCTACATCAACCCCTTCCCTGGACATTTCCGAGCGCCAATCCCGGGCGGTATCCACCGTCACCGCATCGACCCCATTTTCCAGGAGGGCGGAATAGATGGAGTTTCCCGTGGTAAGGGAAACCTCCCTCTCGGCGGATCGTCCACCCATGAGTACCCCTACCTTAGTAGACAACTCTCACCTCCTCCTTCAGACCAACCTCAAACTTTTTCAGGACAGCGGCCTTTACCATCCCGGCCAGCGCCTCAAAATCAGCGGCAGTCGCGCCGCCCACGTTAACGAGGAAGTTGGCGTGGACATCCGAAACCCGTGCGCCCCCCACGGTCAGACCCTTCAGGCCTGCCGCCTCTATGATCCTTCCGGCGTTATCTCCCTCCGGGTTCATGAACCAGCAGCCGGCGCTGGGAAGGCCCAACGGCTGCCTCGCCTTCTTTCTTGCGAGCATTTCATCCATTCGTATCCCGACAGCTTCAGGGCTGTCCGGCGAAAGCCTGATCCTGACCCTGGTTATGACGGCGTCCCCCGGAAGTGCCAACCGCCGGTACCTGAAGTCCAGATCCTTTCTCTCAATCCAGGAGGTTCTGCCGTCGACCACAATCTGGATCCCCATTACAGCCCCCGCCATTTCCCCGCCGCCGGCCCCGGCGTTCATCCTCACCGCGCCCCCGATGGTTCCGGGAATTCCGGCTGCGAATTCGAGGCCCGCAAGCCCCATTCGGGCCGTTTTAGCCAGTATCCCGGCTGTCCTTGCAGACGCGCCGGCCTCCATGATCGTTTCGTCGATTTCCTCCACACCCCCAAATCCTCTGCCCAATCGGATGACGCATCCTCCAAAACCCGACTCCGGAAAAAAAACGTTGGTGCCGCTGCCCAATATCATCCAGCCGGTGTCCCTTCCCTCAAGGACGCCAAGCAGGGTCCGAAGGTCCTGAGGGGTCTCAGGTATGGCCAGGAGAGCGGCCTTTCCGCCTACCTTCAGGGAACAGTGGCGGGACATTGGTTCTCCTCTGTGGACAGGGCCTGAAAAACCCTCCGCCCGCAGCATCTCCGGCAGGTCTTTCATCCCAGACCTTCCAGCCTGCGAAACACCTCTTCCCCGGCTCGCCAGATGTCTCCGGCACCCAGGGTCAGGAGGAGGTCCCCTTTTTGAAGTTCGCCGAGAACACGGTCAACAGCGCCATTCCATGCCCCTACATATTTTACGTAGCGATGGCCATGCCCGATCATCATCGCAGCGACATTTTCACCGGTCAGTCCCTCTATGATGTTCTCCCCGGCTGCGTAAATATCGCAAACCAGGACCTTGTCGGCGTTATGAAAGGCCGTCCCGAAATCCCCCAGGAGATCCTGCGTCCTGGAATATCTGTGCGGCTGGAAGAGAACCACGATCGGCCCGTCCCATCCCTGGCGGGCCGCCTTCAACGTGGCCTTGATCTCGGTGGGATGGTGGCCGTAATCGTCGTAAACGGCGATACCAGCCGCCATCCCCTTGAACTGGAACCGTCGCTGAACACCCCGAAAGGAGCCCAGCGCCCTGGAAATCGTATCGAAAGGAATATCCAGCTCAAGCCCTACCGCGATGGATGCCAGCGAGTTGTAGACATTGTGCACTCCCGGCACACGCAGGTTAACGGTACCAAGAGGCTCCCCGTCCAACTCGGCAAAAAAAGATGATCCGAACCCTGAATGGACCACGTCGCGGGCCATCACATTAGCCTGGGTGGTCAGACCGTAGGTCAGATATGGTCTGTCTATCCCGAGCAGGAGACCGGCCACCTCAGGATCGTCAAGACACAGGATTGCCCTGCCGTAAAAGGGGACCTTGAGCAGGAAACGCCGGAAGGCATCCCTCAGATCATCGAAGGTCCCATAGTGATCCATATGCTCCCTGTCGATGTTGGTCACCACCGCGATGGTCGGTGTCAATTGCAAAAAGGAGCCGTCGCTCTCATCAGCCTCGGCCACAAGATAGTCCCCTGCCCCAAGCAGGGCGTTTGTCCCTAGGCTGTTGAGTTTTCCACCTATGACCATGGTGGGGTCCAGGTCCGCCTCCGCCATTACCGTCGCAACCATGGATGTGGTGGAAGTCTTGCCGTGGGAGCCGGCTACGGCGATTCCGTATTTCATGCGCATGAGTTCATTGAGCATGGTGGCCCTTGCCACGACGGGGATACCCGCCTCCTTTGCCGCCACGACCTCAGGATTATCCTCCTGGATTGCCGAGGAAATGATCACAACGTCAGGGGTTCCAATATTTTCGGCGCTATGCCCGGTCCGGACCCGGGCGCCAAGTGCTGCAAGCCTTTCGGTTGTTTCGCCGGCGACCAGGTCTGACCCTGAGACCACGTATCCAAGGTTAAGCAGCACCTCGGCAATCCCCGACATACCGATACCGCCGATTCCAACGAAATGAAGTTTTCGTGTCTTTCGAAGTTTGACCAAACCAACATTCTCCTATTGTCGGGCTGCTTTAATTCCGGTGCCCCAATCCTTCCACACGGCGGATCTCCTCGCCGGCGATTCTGCGCGCCGCGTTCACTGTACCTGCCCTTTTGCACGCGGACGCCATCCCTTCAAGAAGGGATGGGGAATTTAACAGATGTTCTATTTCACCCAGGAGCAGGGCGGGGTTTGCTCCGTCAGCTTCCAGGGTTACCGCTCCGCCGAATGTCTCCAGCCACCTGCTGTTCGCCCTTTGGTGGTTTCCCGCCGCATGGGGGAAAGGGATGAGAATTGCCGGGAGACCGGCGGCGGCAAGTTCGGACACCGCCATAGCCCCAGCCCGCGACAGGCACAGGTCAGCCCTGGCATAGTAATTCCCCATATCCGGAATGAAGGGAACTACCTCAACCTCGACCCCTTCCTTCTCGTAGTGGTCTTTCACCCTTTCCTCGTGAATCGCGCCGGTCTGGTGTATCACATCCAGGGAGCTGTTACCCCTTAGAAGAGCCGGCACCGCTTCCATGGCAAGGTCGTTGAGTTGGGCCGCCCCCTGGCTGCCTCCCAGGATCAGCAGACAATGTTTCCGTTCCCCGGCAGTGTTGTCTTTTTCACCGGAAATAAGGGCCTGCCGCCGGATGGGGTTACCCGTAATGACCGTCTTTTCCGTGGGAAAAACCGGCTTATCTGTTGGAAATCCCAAGTAAATCCTCTGGACAAAGCGCGAAAGAAACAGGTTCGCCTTCCCCGGAATTACGTTCTGCTCCAGGATGCATCTGGGTATCCTCCTGAGCGCGGCGGCGATCACCCCTGGAACAGAGGCATATCCCCCCACTCCCACCACGAGGTCAGGAGATAATCGGCCGAGAATTCTGTACGCTTTCAGGACCGCCCTCATCAATCCCACCGACCTTGCAACTCCTCTCATTGCTCCCATATTAATAATGCCCGCCACTGGAAGCGTTACCAGTTCATATCCCATCTGCGGAACCACCCTCGTTTCCAGCCCCCTCTCGGCCCCCATAAAAACGATTTCCGTTCCGCTCTCCATTTCACGAAAGGCATCCGCGATGGCCACCCCCGGAAAGATGTGCCCGCCTGTCCCTCCCCCCGCAATAATCACTTTCATGCCGCGCTTTCCCTGGAAGCCACATTGAGCACGACTCCTATGGCGAAGGCGGAAGTCAAGAGAGAAGATCCGCCATAACTCATGAATGGAAGCGGCAATCCCTTCGTGGGCAGGAGCCCGACCACGACCATGCAGTTGATAAGCGCCTGCAGGCCGATCATCAGCGTCATGCCGGCAGCGAGCAGGGTGCCGAAGTGATCGGGAGCATTCCGGGCGATCTTCATCCCCTTGGCCGCCAGCACTGCGAATAGGGCAAGAACGATCGCCACACCCACGAACCCCAGTTCCTCCCCTACCACGGCCAGGATGAAATCCGTATGCGATTCCGGGAGGAAGAGAAGTTTGCTCTTTCCACCCCCAAGGCCGGTTCCCAGGATTCCCCCATCCCCGAAGGCAAGGAAGGACTGTACCAGTTGAAAACCGGAACCGGCATATTCCTTCCAGGGATCCAGAAACGCCTGGATCCTTTGAATTCTGAAATCCCTGTTGACAACCAGGTAGGCAACCACGGGGATAGCGGCAAGGCCGAGGCCGACAAGCCTTCTAAAGGGAATCCCCCCCACAAAAAGGATGGAACATCCCAGTATCCCGATAAAAATGGCAGTGCCCAGGTCCGGTTCAGATACGATAAGTCCGAGGATAATGGCGAGGATGACAATGGGCTTTATCAGCATCCTCCCATCCTTACGAATATCATCGCCGCGATCTCCCAGGTATCTTGCCAGGTAGATTACAACGACCAACTTGGCGAACTCGGCGATCTGAAAGGAGAAAGGGCCAAGCTTGAGCCACCGCGTCGCGTTGTTCGCGGTGTGGCCAAGCGGGCTCAGGACCACCCCCAGGAGCGCCACGGTAAGTATCAGCAGAGGAGCAGCGCCCGTTCTCCATGTCTGATAAGGTATCAACGAGACGACGACCATGGTCAGTAGTGCTGCGATACTGAAGAAAAGCTGCCTTTTGAAGAAAAACGCGCTATCCCCCATGTCCCTGTACGCCCTGACGGCGCTGGCACTGTACACCATGACCGTACCCAGGATCATCAGGGCCAGGACCGCTATTACGATTGCCGGATCAACTCTGAAACTTTTCATCTTTCCCCACCAATGTAACGCCTAACCAGTTTTTTGAAGATCTTTCCGCGCTCTTCGAAACTATTGAACATGTCAAAGCTGGAGGAAGCTGGAGAAAAGAGGATCTCATTGCCGGGTCTGGCCCGGTCAACGGCCTCCCTCACCGCCTCGTTGAGGTTCCCTGCCATGAAAACAGGGGCGGTATTCTCAAGGACTTTTCGCATCCTCTCGGCGGATTCACCGATCAGGATCAATCGGCTGACTTTACGCGAGACCAGCTCCCTCAAGGGTTCGAAGGAAGTGCCCTTGTCCTTTCCACCCATGATCAGAATCACGTCGGAATGCAGCCCCTCCAGGGACCGCACCGTCGCTCCGACATTGGTCCCTTTTGAATCGTTGTAAATGGGGACCCCGCGGAAAAAAGCTACAAGCTCCATCCTGTGTTCCAATCCGGGGAAGGTTTCCATGACCTGGGCCATGCTGGAAGGCTGAATACCCATCTTCCATCCCGCCGCAACCGCCGCAAGACAGTTCTCCAGATTGTGTTTCCCGGTAAGACGGATCTCACCGGAACGAATGACCTCGATCTCTTCCCCTCCATCCCGGATTACGATCCAGCCCGAGGTGAGAAGGGCGCCCTGCTTCAGGTTTTTCTTTCTGCTGAAGGGAAACAGGCGTGGGCGAATATTCCGTGTCATTTGCATGACAACGGGATCATCGGCATTAATTACAGCCCAGTCTTCCTTCCCCATGTTCATAAAGATGTTGGCTTTGACCCCAAAATAGTCTTCCTCGCCGGCGTAGCGATCGAGGTGATCCGGGGAGACGTTGAGAAGTACCCCGATAGCAGGATGGAACCTTTCCACCGTTTCGAGCTGAAAGCTCGAAACCTCCACGATTAAATAGGAGAGTCCCCGTTCCCTGGGGATGATCTCCGTTACAGGCATTCCAAGGTTTCCACCCACTGCAGAAGGAACCTTTCCAACCCTGGAAAACTCACCGAGGAGGGTGGTGGTGGTTGATTTGCCGTTGGTGCCCGTAATTGCCACCCAGGGGGACTGGGATAACCTGTAGGCCAGTTCCATCTCCCCGATGACAATCGACCCACCTTTAACGGCGTGCCGCACAAGCTCCGAATCCACCGGCACTCCCGGGCTCAGGACAACAACAGCGTATTCTTCAGCAAGTTCCACGGGATGTCCTCCCCACCTTACATCTATCCCCGGGTGTAGTTTTCCGGGCAGGTCGGTGAAGTCTTCTTTGGCTTTCTGCTCGCTAACCACAACCGTGCAGCCAAGGCCCGCCAACAACTCGGCCGCCGAACGACCGGAACGCCCGAAACCCACCACGAGGATGGGCATGCCTTCCTCAAGGAATTTTCCAATGGGGTCTTCAGGGTCCCTTAACCTTGGCTTCATTTTTCGCATCCAACCTATCTGAGCTTCAGGGTGCTGAGTGAGATCAGCACCAGGATAATTGAAATGATCCAGAACCTGACGATGATCTTGGGTTCAGGCCAGCCCTTTTTCTCGAAATGGTGATGAAGAGGCGCCATCAGAAAGACCCTCTTTCCGAGGAGGCGGAAGGAGGCGACCTGGATGATTACGCTCAGGGCCTCCAGGACGAAAAGGCCGCCCACCAGAACCAGAAGAAGTTCCTGCTTGGAAATTACCGCCAGCAGGCCGAGGGCTCCTCCAAGGGAGAGGGATCCGATATCCCCCATGAATACCTGCGCGGGGTAGGTATTGAACCACAGAAAACCAAGGCTAGCGCCCACCATGGCTCCGCAGAAGATTGAAAGCTCCCCGGCTTCGGGCACGAAAACTATCTGAAGGTATTGGGCGAATTTTGAATGGCCGGAAAGATAGATGAACAGGGCGAAGGCCGCTGAGGCAAAGATGATCGGTCCGATGGCCAGGCCGTCGAGACCATCCGTAAGATTGACGGCATTGGAGGATCCGACTATGACCAGCATGACGAAGGGGATATAAGTCCACGACATGTAGATGAGTACCTCTTTGAAGAACGGCACCTGAAGATATGGGCCCCACTGTCCGGAAGGATACAGGTACAGGTAGACCGCAGCCGCAAGGGCGATGACCAGCTGAATCCCGAACTTCGTCCTGATGGTCAACCCCTTCCCGCCGGCGCCGTATAATTTCATCATGTCGTCAACCAGGCCGAGAAGGCCGAAGCAGGAAAAGATGATCAACACAACCCACACCAGTCGGTTCCCAAGGTCGGCCCAAAGGAGCGTTGAGATTACGATTGACAGAAATATCAGCAACCCTCCCATGGTCGGAACCCCGGCCTTGAGCAGGTGTCCCTCCGGCAGGTATTCCCTGACGTAGTTACCCGGCTGTGCCGTTTTCAGCCTGCCGATAATCCACGGTCCGAGGATGAAACTTATTATCAGGGCGGTCAGTATGGAAAGGGCCGTCCGAAAAGTAATGTACCTGAAGACATTGAATCCCGTATGAACCGCCCTCATGGACATGAAAAGTTTGAAGAGCAACTCAGTCACCTCCCCCGTCAGGAGATTCGACCGGGTCCAGGAACTTTTTCATGATCCTTTCAATCCTGGCCGCCCTGGACGCCTTGAAGAGCACCCACACCCCCGGCGCCAGGAGCCCGGCGAGCACATCAACTGCGGCTTCGTCCTCTGCACAGGAAAAAATCTTTTCCCTCGACATCCCCGCTTCCGCCGCGCCTTTACCTATCAATTCAGCCACAGGGCCCACCGCCACCAGGAAATCGATGCCAAGCTCCCCCACGCGCCGACCCACGAGGATATGTCCCTGTTCGAAGTAATCTCCCAATTCCTTCATCTCACCGAGAACAGCGACGGTGACCCCCTCGCTTTTCAATGCCGCGAGATTAATAAGTGCTGTCCCGACGGACAGTGGATTGGCATTGTACGTGTCGTCTATAAAATTGACCCCTGGACGGGGATTGAGAATTTCTCCCCTTCCGTCCCGGGGATACCATGAAGCGAGACCGCTTATCATATGTTCAAGGGAAATACCCAGGGGCAGGGTGACAGCCGCCGCAGCCAGGGCATTCTCCACAAAATGCATACCGAACCCTTTAATGTGTACACGTTCCCTGCCCATAGGGGTTTTCATTACAAAACTGGTCTCCGTGCCCGGTGAAATCTCCGATGCCGTCACCTCGCCGGTATTCAACCCATAGGTCAGGACCCTGCAGTTTGCCCGATCACGCAGCACCTCATACCATTGGCTTTCCCCGTTCAGGGCACACCATCCGGTTGGAGGCAATGCTTCCAGAACTGCCGCCTTTTCGTTCACGAGAGACTCAAGATCGCCAAACCCTTCCAGGTGGGCCCAGCCCAGCCTGGTAATGACTGCGGCCTGAGGCTGAAGAATGGATGTCAGCATAGCGATCTCCCCGGGGGCATTGGAACCCAGTTCGAGGACCGCGTACCGGTGATAATCGGCAAGCTCCAGAAGGGAAAAGGGAAGCCCGATATGGTTATTGAAATTGCCGGCGTTTCTCAGGCATGGTCCCTTGGTGGAAAGGATGCCGGCCGTCATTTCCTTGATGGTTGTCTTTCCAACACTCCCCACCACCGCCAGGGTGGGGACGGGATGGCGCTCCCTCCAGAACGAAGCCAGGGTTTGCAGTGCCCGGACCGTATTCTCCACAACGATGAGCGGGATGGGTGGTATTTTCGCCGCCACGGGTGGAAGGTCCTTGTCCACCACCGCGAGCGCCGCTCCCCCCTTCCATGCCTCCTGAAGGAAATCGTGGCCGTCATGAGTTTCACCCCTGATGGCGAAAAACACCTGGCCGGAGGTTACGGTTCGGCTGTCGATGGATATGCCCGTGAAAAGCCGGGGTCCGGGTGTTCCGGTGATGAGAGTCCCGGCCGTACCCTTCAGAATGTCCTTCAGGTTGAACCGGATCACCTCGCCACCTCCATGAAACGGGCAATGGCGGCTCCAACTTCATCCACATCCGAGAACGGCAGAATCCGGTCACCTATGATCTGATAATTTTCGTGCCCCTTACCGGCCACTACCAGGGCGTCACCCGGTCTGGCCATGCGGGATGCCAGATCGATTGCCTCACGGCGATCGACCACACGGCGGGCCTTTGCTCCACAATTGGTCATCCCCGCCACGATGTCGTCGATGATGGAATCCGGGTCTTCACTGCGGGGGTTGTCGGAGGTAACGATAGCCTGGTCGGAAAGCTTCCCGGCGATGGCTCCCATGATGGGCCGTTTGGACCTGTCCCTGTCCCCTCCGCAGCCGAAAACGACTATTGTCCTGCCCCTTGTGATCATTCGGACGTTTTCAAGAAGATTTTTCAGGGCATCCGGAGTGTGGGCGTAATCCACTATGGCCGTATATGGTTGTCCTTTATCGACCCTTTCAAAACGGCCCGGGATTTTTGTAACGTTCTGGATACCTCCTGAAATTTTCCCGACGTCCATACCCAGAAGACCGCAGACAGCCACCGCGGTCATAATATTATAGACGTTAAAATGCCCCGGCAGTGTGGTGTTCACGGGAATCTCGCCCCAGGGAGTTTCCAGGACAAACCGGCTGCCCATCTCCCCTCCGTTTATTTCCCCCCTGACCCGTATATCCCCCTCTTTCATCCCCACAGTGAGGATTGGACCGCCCACCTCTTTCCACAACCGGGTCCCATACCGATCATCGATGTTCACCACGCGGTTTGCAACGTTAGAATCGGTAAACAGCCGGGCCTTCGCCTGAAAGTAATCGTCCATGTCGGAATGAAAATCGAGGTGATCATGCGTCAGGTTGGTGAAGACCGCCACCTCCATGCGCATTCCATCCACACGGTGAAGGACCATCGCGTGGGAGGAGACCTCCAGGATGCACGTCTTACACCCGGATGAGACCATGCTTGCCAGGTATGCGTTGAGATCCGGGGATTCCGGGGTTGTTCTTGGCGCGCTCAACACCTCACTGCCGATAAGATATTGCACCGTGCCGATGAGTCCCGGTCTGAGATTGGCCGAGTTCAGAATTCCATGGATTATGTAGGCGGTTGTGGTTTTCCCGTTGGTGCCTGTTATTCCTATCAGCTTCAGGTCAGCCGACGGATCGTGGTAGAGGTTTCTTGAGGCCAGGGCCATGGCGGATCTTACATCATCCGCGAGAACGAACGTCGTCCCCTGGACCGGCGGTACGTTACGGCCGGCAAGAAATGCTGCCGCTCCTTTCTTCATGGCATCCCCGATGAATGAGGCTCCATCGAATTTCTCCCCGGCAACCGCGGCGAAAAGATCCCCCGGGCGGACACGCCTCGAATCGTAACAGATCCCTGTCACATCGACCTCTTTGGTGCCTACGGTTCTGATTCCCGGCACATCTCTCATGACATCGCAAAGTTTCACGTTTTGATCCTCGGCATGAGGGAAAGCCTGATTTTCTGTCCGATATTTTTCCCGGGTGCGGGGTCCTGGCGAACCACGACCCCAGTACCTGAAACATCGATGCCGGAGTCGAGGCTGGAAAGTATCTGAAGGGCCTCTCTTAGCGTCAGGCCATGGAGATCCGGCATGGCAGGGGAACCGGAAGAGTCTACTTCCTGGTCCGCCCGGGCAATTTTCGTTCCTTCGGGGAGGGGGGAATATTTTCGGTCTTTTTTGGGGACGGAGGGTTCAACATTAAGATACTCCAATGTTTTTTCAACTATTCTGGCCCAGATGGGTGCAGCGACAACACCGCCGTACATATGGTTTTGAGGTTCATCGATCACAACAATCACGGTTATGATGGGTTTTTCCGCAGGAGCAAAGCCCACGAACGAAGCCACGAAGGCACTAGTGGAATATCGGCCTTCTTTGGATGAAAATTTCTGCGCCGTGCCCGTTTTTCCCGCAACCTTGTAGCCGGGTATGGCGGCGCGGACACCCGACCCACCGGGCATGACCACTGATTCCATCATCCTGGTTACCTTCTTTGCGGTAGCCTTACTAATTACCTGGCGGATTACTTCGGGCCGGTTCTTCAGGACAGAATTTCCCGAAGAATTGGTAATATTTTCAACCAGAAACGGACGGAGGAGTAGGCCCCCGGTCGCAATAACGTTTATGGCGTTTACCATCTGCAGCGGGGTTACGGCGACTCCTTGACCAAAGGACGCGTTTGCGGTGTCGACCTGCGTCCAGGTAGCGGCATTTCTCAACACGCCCCTTCTTTCCCCAGGCAGCAGAAGCCCGACACGCTTTTTGAAACCGAAGAGGGCGGCATAATCGGCCAGGCGGTTCCTACCAAGTTCAAGGCCGATTTTGCTTGCCCCGATATTGCTGGATTTTTGAATGATCCCCCTCAGGGTCAGCCAGCCGTGGGGAACGTGGTCCTTGATAAAAACATCCCCGACCTTGAATCTCCCATTTCCACAGAAAAGAATATCCATCTCATCAAATACCTTTTCTTCCAGCGCGGCGGAAACGGTAATGATCTTGAAAGTGGAACCGGGTTCGTATGCAAAATTAATGGCACGATTTCGGTAATTGTTTGAGGAAAACCTCTGAAACTCATTGGGGTTGAAACCAGGGTAGCTTGCCATAGCCAGGATTTTTCCGGTCGCTGATTCGAGGACGATGGCCGCGGCCCCTTTGGCGAACGTTCTTTCGGCTCCCAAGTCGAGGGCTTCCTCCGTGAAGTACTGTATGGTCCGATCCAGCGTGAGCTGAACGGTTGACCCCATCGTGGGTTCCAGGCTCCAGGAATCGTCAGGTGAATATATCCGTCCCCTGGCATCCCTCTTGAGAACCCTGATCCCCCCGGCTCCTTTAAGCTCATCATCCAGGGAGGCTTCCAACCCCTCCAATCCACGGTCTGTGCCTACAAACCCCAGGATAGATCCTGCGAGATCAAGACTCGGGTAGTACCGCCGTGATTCCTCCTGAATCCCTATCCCCGGCAGGGCCAGTTTCCGTACTTTATCGGCTTTCTCCGGGGAGATTTTCCGCACCAGCCACACGAATCCGGACCCGGTTTTCATTCTGGCCAGAATCTTGCCGCCGTCCACATCCAATGCCTCCCCGAGAAGTAGGGCTTCTTGTCCCTTGTCGGGGATATTTTCACGGAAGGCGTATACGGATGACACCGGCACACTGACTGCCAGGCGCTGGGCATTTCGGTCGAGGATGGGCCCGCGGCGCGGGTTTATGCTGACCGTCATCCTGTTCTGACGGATGGCGCGTTCGCGAAGGGCTTCCCCGTGAAGGATCTGAAGATAGAAGGCCTTGAGCATGGGGATCAGGAGAAGCAGCGGTATCAGGATGCCCAGGAGCCGGATGCGGCCATGCACCTTGTTTATCCAGGAACTGTCCCGTTCAACTCGTTTTCTCATGGGACTATCAATGTCGTAAAAAATCCATTCATGGCTTTTTTACTCCACGGAAAGCGAAAAATGTCATTTTCACTTCCCTCACAAATCAACGATTTGGGCGCCCTTCAGCGGGCGCAGTGATGACTTTTTGCGAAGTCATCACTTTCGATAGGGTCGTAAAAAGTCCTCCAATGGCTTTTTACTCCACGGGAAGCGAAAAATGTCATTTTCACTTCCCTCACAAATCAACGATTTGGGCGCCCTTCAGTGGGCGCAGTGATGACTTTTTGCGAAGTCATCACTATCTGCCCGGGGACGGGTTCCGTCATTCCCATACGTTCCCGGGCAATACGTTCAATCCTCTCGGGCCTGTTAAGCATGGCTCTCTCGATTTCAAGCTCCCGGTTGAGGCGGGCTTCCCTGGCCTCATCCTTCTCAAGCCCCCGGATCTGATATCCCAGGTCGATAACGACAAGCCCGCGCCATGTCGTTACAAAAATACCGGCGCCGATCAGAACGGCGATCAACAGGACAATTGTCAATTCCTTGAGCCCTGGCGCCGCAATCCGCTGCCCACGCTCTGTTCTCACGCCTGCAGCGGTATTCATTGAGAGGTCATCAACCTTTCAAAAACACGCATTTTGGCACTCCTGCTCCTGGGGTTGGCGAGGATCTCATCCTCACCGGGCACGAGGGGGCGCCTGGTCACGACCTTCCCTTTCGGTTTTTCGCCGCACACGCACATGGGGAATTTCGCGGGACACCGGCAAGGGTTTTCCAGATCCCTGAACGTTCTTTTTACAATCCTGTCCTCCAGTGAATGGAAAGATATGACTGCCATGCGTCCGCCTGAAACCAGGTGCTCAACGCAGTCGGGGATGGCATCTTCCAGGGCTCTCAATTCGTCGTTAACCTCTATCCGCAGGGCCTGGAAGGATCGTGTCGCGGGGTGAATCCGGAATCGGTTTCCTCCTCTCATGGCGGTCTCGATGATTTCAGCCAATTCCCTGGTGCCGCGGATCCGTTTCTTTTGACGGCTTCTTACTATTGCCTTCGTTATTTCGGCCGCCTGTCTTTCCTCCCCATAGCGCGACAGAATTTTTTTTAGATCCGCTGGAGAGTATTCGTTGACTACATCCTCAGCCGTCAGGGATCCGGAGAGATCCATGCGCATATCCAGGGGACCGTCGTGCTGGAAGGAAAAACCCCTCCTGCCGCTTTCGAGCTGCCGGCTCGATACCCCCAGATCCAGGATGATACCGTCCACCATTCCTACCCCGGCCTTTTCCAGTTCGACCCCTGCGTTTCTGAAGTCAGCCCGGCGAAGATGTACCCTTCCTTCAAATTCCCTTAGCCTTTTCCCGGCCAACTCAAGGATTTCAGAATCCCTGTCGAGGCCGATAATCCGTGTACCCGCGAATCGGGTCAGGATGGCTGCAGAGTGCCCTCCTTCGCCAACCGTCCCATCCAGATACACGGCTCCCTCCCGGATTCGAAGCTCCCTGAGGAGTTCCTCCAGTAGGACCGGTATGTGGCCTTGCCCGGCCTTGTAACCTGCCATCATTTCCCGTTGGCACCTATTGCTATGGTCGCAAAAAGTCCATTCACGGTTTTTTGCTCAACGGAAAGCGAAAAATGTCATTTTCACTTTCCTCACAAATCAACGACCTGCGCTGCAAGTCATCGATTTGGGCACCCTCTAACGGGCGCGTTGATGACTCTTTGCGAAGTCATCAACGGAATGCTTAAGAGACTACAGGCCGAAATCGGCCAGTTCTTCAGCTATTTGATCGAAATTATCCACCGCCCGCTGGATCTCCTCATCCCATCGCTCCAGACTCCAGATCTCGATCTTATGGAGCATTCCGGCCAGGACGACCTGCTTACCCAGCCCGGCGGCCTTTCGAAGGGTGGGAGGCACGAGGATCCTTCCCTGCTTATCCATTTCGCACTCGGTAGCGCCGGAGTAGAAGTAACGGAGAAATCCCTGGACATTGGCTTTAAGCGTTGACAGCCGGCTCGCTTTTGATTCCAGAATTTCCCATTTGTCGGGCGTGTAAATGACCAGACAATGTGGTAAATTAGTAATGATGAGCCGGCCGTTGTGGTTTTCTGCGATGGCGTCCCTGAACTTGGCGGGAATGGCCATACGACCTTTATCGTCAATGGTATGTTCAAAACGGCCACGAAATAGAATTGGGTTCACGTTTCACCTCTCCCCACTTTATCCCACATTGCCCCACACTATACGGGCGAGCTATTTTCTTGTCAAGAAAATGTTGTGACTTTTCTACGGGTTATGGGCGAACACCAGAGGCAAAAAAACACTACATATGGGAAATATGATGGCGGTTACGCAACATCTTGAGATGGAGGGCGCATGGCGTAGGGGAGTGGGGGCGCAGTGACGTCGTCGAAATAACCTGGACACCAGCCCCTGGATCCTGCTTATTGGACTTTGAACTCTGGACAAGGAGTGGCCTGGAGCTGGATATTCCAGCTCCAGNNGGCCGGTTGGGGGGGGGTGGAGAAGTTCTTAAGGGGTGTTGAGTGAAACCCCTTCCATATTGTTCAGTATTCCTCTGAATTTATCTGCCGAAGCCCAGAAAAAGTTTGTCTCCAGAAACTCGATATTACCGTTGTTGCTGATAATAATGCTCGTCGGCAGATCGTGAATCTGATACTCGTTCCAGATCTTTTTCCCTCTATCGACCACTATAGCCACCGGGAGGTCCCATTCCTCGACAATCTGCCTCATAAACGCCAGGGACTTGATTCCGGTGGTTTCTGTTTCAGAATTTACCACCAGGAACACAATCGAAGGGTAAAGATCGCTTATCTTCTTCAGCCAGGCAAGTTCCTCCCGGCTGGTTGAACACCAGCTGGACCAGAACGCCAGGAACACGGTCTTGCCCTTCAACTGGTGAAGGGACAACTTCTCCCCGGCAACCGTAAAAGCTGAAAAATCCGGAGCATTGTTACCTACGGCTAAATCAGCAGGCCATGCATTCACCGCCGCCGCAAGGGTGGCCGCCACAAGCACTGTGCCGAAGATCATAAAAATCTTTCCCCTTGCCGTCTTCTTTATTACCCTTGCTTTCATCTATAACTTCCCCATTCTGCTATCCATCGGCGGCGTATGTCTGACCTGTCGACATGGGACAAAAAACATGAATGATTACGTATTTGCAACTACAGTGCCAACTCATTTCGATTTAACCGGTTCGTAATACGTTGATTTATTGAGGAATTTTATTAACAGGGGGTTGGCGGACAGGATGTGCTGCAATTATTTTATGACATTTTGCGTCACATCGAGAAAAATTCGGACTGATATGGCACGCATGTAGCATCAAGGCAGTAGCTTAGTGGATTTTCAGCTCCACACGGCCTTTTTGCGCCGTTTCCGGTCATTTTCGACCGAACGCCAGACAGTTTTTCGTCAGCATCCCGGGGTGGGGGTTGAACCAGGCGAAGAGACTTTTTCTTTCAGGAAGGAGATCTGTTTGAGTCCAATTTCATCGGAGCTGGTCGGGCTCGGCTCCGACTTCATCGCTGAATTTCGGTATATATGGTGGTATTTCATTTTCGGCGTGGCCCTGGAAGCTCTCGTACGAACTTTCGGGTGGCATATCAAGCTGCGTAAATTTCTTGAACGGTTCGGTCATGGCTCAATATTTATCGCAACGGGAATTGGGCTTTTCAGCCCGCTTTGCGCCTGTGGAATCCTGCCGTTGACCATTTCAATGCTCATGGCCGGAGTACCGCTGGCTCCGGCCATAGCGCTTCTGGTAGCCAGTCCCCTCATGAGCCCCGCAGGTTACGCTCTTACCGCCTGGGAACTGGGAGGTCAGTGGGCACTGGCAAAGCTTCTGTCCGCCATGGTTATGGGGCTGTTTGCCGGATACGTTACCCTCTTTTTCCAGAAACGGGGAGGGTTCGACAACAAGGACCTCTTTGCCAGAGGTGTTCCCAAGGGAGATTTTCACGATCCGGACTATCCCTGCGATGATCTTCAATGTGACTGCCGGAATCAGTTCAGTAAAAAATATATCGAGACGAGGACGAAGAACAAATTCCTCGTTTTTCTGGGGAAATTTGTTGACGGCACATTGAAGATTGGGAAATTTACTGTTCTGGGCGTAGCGATCGAGGTTATCGCCGCCCGCTACATACCCACCGAATGGATCTCTCCCCTACTGACCAACACCGTCCCTTTCAGCATACCGATTCTTACCCTGGCGGTTGTTCCGCTGCACATCAATCAGATCATGGCCTCGGCTATTTTATACGGTTTCGTCGATCTTCCCCTGGCCCACGGACCGGGCCTTGCGTTTCTGGTGGGGGCCCCGGTTACGGCTATTCCGGTCATGGGGGTTTTCCTCGCCTTCTTTCGCCGCAGGGTGTTTTTCCTCTATATGGGCATCTGTATTACGGGTACCATAGGGCTGGCTTATGCCTATCAATACCTGATAGTGCCGTAAAAAGTCCTTCAATGGCTTTTTACTCAACGGAAAGCGAAAAATGTCATTTTCACTTTCCTCACAAATCTTCGATTTGCGCGCCCCTAATGGGCGCATTGATGACTTCTCACGAAGTCATCAATACATGTTCTGAGGTTCCTATGACTATGCCTGTACGAATCGCAGTGTTTTTTCTGATCCTGGCCCCGGTTTTTGCATCGGCGGACCCTACCATTTTGACCGAGATAGTTCCCAAAAGCCGCGAAGTCTCAGGTGAGGTGGCTATTTCCGAGGACCTGTTGATCCCCGAGGGAGTCACGCTGACCTTCCTGCCGGGCACAACCGTCACGATCATCCCCAGGGAGGGGACAAGAACCGATGCGAGGTTTATTACCACCCTTACCGAGATCTCCGTGAGGGGAACACTCTCCGTGCCGGAAGGCCCGGTTGTCTTTCAGCCGGAGGGAAAAACATTTCGCGGATCGTGGGCGGGCATCATCATGCCGGCGTCATCCTCCCGCGTCAATCTTCACGGGGTGAAGATCTCCGGAGCAAAGTACGGGCTCCTCGCCATCAAGGGCAAGGCCGAGATCCGCGATTCCAGCTTCTCTCACAACGAGATCGGTATTGCCGTAACCCCTGGCGCAGGTGTCACCGAGGGTTCCAACACATTCGATTCCAACGGGACCGGAACCGCGGCATGGTTCATGGAAACCCCCATGAGGGATTCGAAGGACCGGTTCAGCGGCAATGATGAGGACGCCCTCGCCCTGACCGCACCGGAGGGTAAGATCCTCCACAGGGCCATGGATCCGGTGATCATTCCCGCACCGCCCGGGAGGAGGGAATACCTGGGGCAGGAGGCCCTCACCGAGGACACAGTGTGGTCCGGGACCGTTGTCATAGACGGTCAGGTAGCCGTGATGCCGGACGTGACGCTGACGATCAAGGCGGGAACCAGGGTCCTCTTTCGCTTCCTGGACACGAACGGAGACGGCATCGGGGAAAGCTGGATCATCGCGCAGGGTCGCGTCCGGGTCCTCGGCGAGGAAGATGCCTGGGTCCTGTTCGACGCCGAGGATGATAAGGCAGGCCCCGGAGCCTGGGGAGCCCTTAGCATCGTCGCCTCCGACGCCCCGGATAATCTGATCCGCTATGCTCTCTTCAGACATGGGCAAAGGTCCTTTCACGCCCATTTTTCCAAGGTGCGTCTGGAACACGTGGCCTTCGAGGACAATCTCAGAGGGGTCCAGTTCCAGGAATCGGAGGGGCTCTCCATCAACTGGGGATTATTCACCGGCAACCAGAGCGCCATGCGCTTTCGGGACTCCACCGTTGACCTCTCCAACCTTGTCGTCCGGCAAAACACCTCCGGCATCAACTTCCTGCGGGCCAGGGTCAGGGCCCGGAACCTTCTCGTCGAGGAAAACACCCTGGAGAGTTTCCTCGCCAGGGAGTCGGATACAGACATTTCCAGCTCGGTATTCACCCGCAACCGCCAGGGCCCCAGGTTCAAGGGGGAGGGTGAGACGATCCGGATGTGGGACATTGCCACGATCAACAACCTGACCGAGGGAATTTCCCTCATGAATGTGAAGGCTTATATCCTGGATTCGGACCTTTCAGACAATGGCCTTACCGGACTGTCGGTGACGGATGCCGAAGTAAGCATCGGTTCGAGCCGCATCGCCGGAAACGGCCGTTTTGCCGTTGACAACAATGGTTCCACGGAGGTCGACGCCCGCCACAACGATTGGGGAAAACCCGGTCCACCCCCCGACGGGATCATCTACGACGGGAAAGACGAGGAGGGGATAGGGATGGTCCTGACGGATGATCCGAAATCCTTCACTCTGGCTTTCCCGGGCCAACCACTGCCTGCCGGCACCCAGCCGGTCCACATGCTCATAACAGGGGACGTCGCCGTACCGTCCGGACGAACCGTCAAACTTGAACCCGGAGCCAAGGTCCGTTTCGCCCCCATCCCGGAGGACTCCCTTTTCGATCTTTATTCGGATCATCCCAATTTTCCATCCTCGGAACTCCTGGTCCAGGGCAAAATAGAAGCCATCGGGGGGACCGATGATCCCATTACCTTTTCGCGCGCCGCCCCTCCGGAATTCGTGGGCGCCGAATCGCAGCAGTTATGGGGAGGAATCAACCTCACCGCCGGAGGGGGAGGGCATTTCAGAAACTGTGTGATC
The DNA here is from genome assembly GCA_013151915.1 of Deltaproteobacteria bacterium. Lineage (NCBI taxonomy): Bacteria > Pseudomonadati > Myxococcota > Myxococcia > Deltaproteobacteria bacterium. The sequence goes on along the minus strand of JAADHJ010000042.1, from coordinate 5,597 downwards.
TCCGGGGCTTCCACAGGGATACACGCCCGAGAGGCCGGTCCTGTAGCTATTGAACAATGTATCCTGGAAGACAACGAGGTGGGAATTCGATTCTCCAGAACCCATGTCTCCATCACGGACAACATCTTCCGGCACAATGAGGCGGGCCTCCGGTTCCACGAATTTGGAGGGGTAGTTGAGAACAACTCCTTCGACTCCAATGGGACAGCTGTCTTCATCACAAAAAACCCCCAGGAAGTCATCCTGCGAAACAACATCTTCCGGAACAGCACTGATTACCACATAAAGCTTGGGGAACACGTGTCAGATGACATAAGGATTTCGGGCGGGGTTTTGGAGATTCCGAAGGGTAAACAACCGGGGGATCTCATCTTCGACCGGAAGGACGAGGATTACCTTGGGAAAGTCACTTTGGAGGGGGTTTCCCTGGGCGGACCCCGATAGGCTACACCCCGATTTTTAAACAGAGTTTTTCCACCGGACATTCGTCGCACTTCGTCTTCCTCGCCGCGCACTTGTCCCTTCCCAGGAAAATGAGTTCGCTGGAAAAGGGGAGCCACCGATCCTCGGGAAGCAGGGCGTTCAGGTCCCTCTCGACCCTCTCCGGGTCCCTGCTGTCCGTCAGACCCATGCGGAAGGCAACACGCTTGACGTGGGTGTCCACCACGACACCCGGCACCCCCTCGGCGATACCCAACACCAGGTTGGCGGTCTTTCGCCCCACCCCCGGAAGCCGGACCATCTCCTCTAACGATGAGGGCACCTTCCCGCCATGGTCCCTGACAAGGATCTCACAGCACCCTTTTATGGACTTCGCCTTCTGCCGGAAGAATCCCGTGGAGTGAATGTCCTCCTCCAGCTCGGTCAGGTCCGCCCCGGCAAAGGCGGACGCGTCGGGGTATTTCTCGAACAGGCCCGGTGTAACCCTGTTGACCCGTTCGTCGGTGCACTGGGCCGAAAGGATGGTGGCAATCAATAGCTGGAGGGTATTTTCGTAGTGAAGGGCCGTACCGTCCGCGTACAGGCCGGAAAGAATCCTGTCGATCCCTGATATACGTTTTTTCTTATCCTGGAAGGTCTCTTTCATGGCTTTTTACGAGGTCATCAACCTTTCTCTCCTCTTTGCAAACCAGGATTTCAACTCTTCCGCACCCATGCAGTTCAGGACATCCTCCTTTTCCATCCACCCCTTCCTGGCCGCGCCCACCCCGGTTAGGGTGTAAAGGAGATCCTCCGTCCCATGGGCGTCCGGACAGATGGCGATCCTGATGCCCAGGGCCTTCGCCCGGGGCATGAGACGCCAGTCCAGGTCGAGCCGGTAGGGGTGGGCATTGAGTTCGATGGCCTTGCCGTTTGCCGCCGCGCACTCAAGAACCCTTTCCATATCCACCGGGTAGGGCTCCCGGGTGAGGAGAAGCCTGCCCGTGGGGTGTCCCAGGATATCCAGATACGGATTCTCCAGTGCCCGGCAGATGCGCTCCGTCATCCGGTCCTCCGGCATAGTGAAGCTGGAATGCACGGAGCCCATGACGAAGTCGAAAGAAGCCAGGATGTCATCGGGGTAATCCAGGGAACCATCCGGCAGAATATCTGATTCAATCCCCTTGAGGACGGTAAATCCCTCGAGCCCGGCGTTGATCCTGTCGATGCCATCCCACTCCTCCCTAACCCGGTCCCGATCGAGTCCCCTGGCGTACCGGGCCGATTGTGAGTGTTCCGTGATTCCCAGGTAGGAAAGCCCGAGTTTCCTTGCCGCGTCGATCATTTCCTCCATGGTTGCCGAACCGTCGCTAGCGACAGTGTGGACGTGGAGGGCGCCCTGAATGTCCTCGGGCTCAATCAGCCTGGGGAGTTCGCCCTTTTCCGCCGCCTCGATCTCCCCCATGGCCTCCCTGAGTTCCGGGGGGATATAGGTGAGCCCAAGCCTTTCGTAGATCCCGGCCTCATCCCCGCACGGGATATTCCTTTCTCCCTTGAACAGGCCGTACTCGCTGGACTTGAGCCCCATGGAAACAGCCCGTCCCCTGAGAGCGATATTGTGCTCCTTGCTGCCGGTGAAGTGCTGGAGGGCGTATGGAAAGGAGTGGTCAGGAACCACCCGAAGGTCAAGGTTCACCCCTGAGCCGAGACGGGCCGTAAGCTTGGTGTCCCCCCGGGCGGTGACCTCATCCACAAGTGGATGGGAGGCTACGGCGTCCATGAGCCCTTCGGCATCCCCGGAGGCCAGCAGGTCCATGTCCTTGACCACCTCCTTGCGTCGGCGAAGGCTCCCGGCCACGCTTACCTTGACCGCCCCCTTGGCCGAATGCAGGGCCCCAACGATAACGTCGGCCTCCCGCTGGACATTGACGGCAAGGTATCGTCCGGCGTAGGCCGTCAATCCCGCGATCCCTTTGAGGATGTTCTCCTGGGTCTTCTTTCCGAAGCCGGGTAGATCCAGGAGCCGGTTTTCCCGGCAGGCGTATTCCAGTTCGCCTACCGATCCGACCCCCAGCTTATCCATGAGGATGCGGATCTTTCTGGGGCCAAGGCCGGGGATTCGGAGCATCTCCAGGACGCCCGCGGGAAAGCGTGATCGCAACTCAACGAGAAATGGAGGCCTGTCGGATGCGAGGAGTTCCCTGATGTGTTCCGCAATATTCTTGCCGATGCCCTTGACGCTCAGAATGGAGCCGTCCTCCACCGCTTCGGCCAGGTCAACAGGAAGACCCAGGACGGTCCTTGAGGCATTCCGATAGGCCCGCACCCGGAACGGGTTGTCGCCGCCAAGCTCCATGAGGGTGGCGGCCTCATCCAGGGCATTTGAGACAGCGCGTTTGTCCATGCGTAGAATGTAACATAAAATTCTGCTAAATTACCGCCAACCATGGAAAACCATAAGAAGCACATGATCCCGGCGCTTATCATCCTTTCCTTTATCATCTGGCCACAGACGTGTTTCGCCGGGACGGGACGGTTATCCGTCGTCACCTCGGTTTTCCCTTTGTATGAATTTTCCCGGGCAACGGCCGGCCAATCTGCAGACGTCTATCTCCTCGTCCCCCCTGGAGCTGAACCCCATACATGGGAGCCGAAACCCAGCGACATCAACCGGATCAGGGAGGCTAATCTTTTTGTCTTCATGGGGCATGAAATGGAGCCATGGGTGTCGGGTATCCTGAGGTCGCTTCGCGGCAGCGGACCCAGGATTCTGGAAGCGTCCAGAGGCCTGACTTCCCCGTCGGAAAACTCCTCCATGGGCCCGCACTTATGGCTGGATCTCTCCTTGTCCGGCAAAATGGTAGGGCGCATCGAGGGCGCCCTCGTCGGCCTGGATCCCGCGTCCGGGGCGGTTTACCGGAAAAACGCCGCCATATACAGGGAAGAACTGAGGAAACTGGACGACCTTTTCAGGGCCGGCCTTTCGAGGTGCAATAAGAGCATATTTGTCTTCGGGGGACATTCCGCCTTCGGATATCTCGCACGCAGGTACGGGCTTGAGCAGATCCCGGTATACGGCATCAGCCCCAATGCTGAACCAAGCCCCCGCCATGTCGTCCGGATTATCAAGACCGTTCGGAAGAACCATCTGAAAGTGATATATTTCGAGGATCTGGTGAACCCGAGGCTTGCCCAGGTCATCGCCCGGGAAACGGGAGCTGAGACCATGCCCCTGTATCCCGCCGGCAACGTCACTGCGCTGCAGTGGAAAGAGGGCGTCACGTTCCTGGATCTCATGAAGCTCAACCTCGCCAATCTCAGGCAGGGGCTTGAATGTGAATGACAACAACCCTCTCATATCGCTGGAAAACGTCTCCATAAGTTTCGGCGCCGATCTTATACTGGATCATGTTTCCCTGAAGGTGAATCGTGGAGATTTTCTCGCACTCATCGGACCAAACGGCTCCGGTAAAACGACTCTCATAAAGTCCATATTGGGGCTGCTCCGGCCCGACGAGGGGACTGTCAGGATCATGGGGAAGGCGATCAAGGATTTTAAGGAATGGGATCGCATTGGATACGTACCTCAGCAAGCCACGGACATGGATCCTCTCTTCCCCGCCTCGGTCCGCGAGATCGTGGCAATGGGACTTATTCCCGGAAGGCGGTTTCCCCGCTTCTTCAAACCCGGCGACAGGAAAGCCGTGGAAAGGGCGCTGGATCTGGTTGGCATGCAGGGCTACGGATCACGCCGTATCGGTGCACTGTCCGGAGGCCAGCAACAGAGGGTATTCATCGCCAGGGCGCTGGTGTCAGGCCCATCCATTCTCATCCTGGATGAACCGACTGCCGGTGTTGACGCATCGAGCCAGACCAGATTCTACGACATGTTGGGAAACCTGAACCGGGATGATGGCCTTACGTTGATCCTGGTAACCCACGATATCGGGGTGATCACCCGGTACGTACATCAGGTTGCCTGTCTGAATCAGCAGCTCGTTTTTCACGGCACTCACGAGGAATTCTGCAGCTCGACCCAGGCCGCCAGCCTCTTCGGCCCCGACTTTCATCTCATCTGCCACAGGCATTAGGCATGGAGATTCTCACCTTCGGTTTCATGCAGCGCGCCCTTCTCTCCGGGGTACTTATCGGCCTCGCATGTTCAATGCTGGGGGTCTTCCTGATCCTTCGACGGGACGCCATGATCGGTCACGGACTCGCCCATGTTACCTTCGGGGGGGTTGCCATAGGGCTTTTCCTCGGCATCTCTCCCCTGGCCGCGGCGCTGGTGGTTGCGGTTCTCAGCTCGATCTTCATCCTCCGGATCCGGGACAGGGCGGGCGTCTATGGGGATACCGCCATCGGTATCGTCTCCAGTGTGGGAATGGGCCTGGGTATTGTCATCGTCGGCCTGTCCGGAAAATTCAGCGTCGAGCTTTTCAGCTACCTTTTCGGCAATATTCTCGCCATCGGGGTGTGGGAGGTCATGGTGTCGGCGATCCTGGCGGCGGCCGTTCTGACGGCAATCATTCTGAACTACAACGAGCTCGTTTTCAGCGCCTTCGACCACGAGCTGGCCCGGGCGTCCGGGCTCAAGGTGGACCGTCTGGACGGTCTCCTGGCCGTTCTGACGGCGGTCACCGTGGTCCTCGCCATGAAGGTGGTGGGGCTCCTCCTGGTCGCCGCCCTTATTGTCATTCCGGCCGCCACAGGCCTTCAACTGGCATCCCGGTTTCGCATGGCCATAATCTTTTCGGGCATCGCCGGGGTCGTCTCGGTCCTGGGAGGCCTGTTCACAGCGTACTACCTGGACCTGCCGGCATCGGGGGCCATCGTTCTACTTGCTACCCTTTTCTTCCTCATCTCCATGGCCGCCGGGAGGGCGTTTCGGCTGAGGGGGTAGTTTAATTCAGGTTCAACGTTCAACGTTCAACGTTCAAGGTTCCACGTTTAAGGTGGTGCAGGGTGCAGTCAGGACATGGGTAACGAAACAGGTTCAAGGTTCAAGTGGCGCGGTCGGGACAGGGAGTCCAGGGTCCAGAGTCCAGAGAGGGGAATTTAGGTTCAACGTTCCACGTTTAAGGTTCAAGAGGGTGCCATACTTCCGGGTGCTCTGACACCGTGCTTTTCCTTAATAACCCTTATGGTGCCGGCAATCCTTACTCAAGTGAGGAGTT
>JAADHJ010000041.1 GCA_013151915.1 Deltaproteobacteria bacterium | reverse complement strand
GTTAGCGATGTTGTGGCACAGCTTTCTGTTAGCTATGTTGTGGCATTTAACAACTAGGCACCAGGTACTAGGGACTGATTTTCCTGGGCACCAGATACCAGGTACTAGGAACTGATCTTCACTCTCAACCCTTTTACCATTTTACTCACTTCGATACTCTGATCGACAAGCTTTCCAGCCGTTTCCTTGTCGATATAACCGATATTCGCGGCGAGTTGTATTTGAGTCCTCAATCCGTAGGCCATCGCGCCAGAGGCACTATCGCAAGTCATTGATTTGGGCGCCCTTCAATGGGCGCGTTGATGACTTTTTGCGAAGTCATCAACTTTATACTTGCTACTATCTTTTTCCCTTCCCTGCTTTTCGCTCCACCAGCTGAACCGTAAAATGTCTGTCGAGGGTCTGGGCGATGCGGTTCACCATGGACAGGGAGTGCCCCTCGTAGTCGGCGTCCTCCAGCCTGCTGATGACCGACTGGGTCGTGTTCACCAGTTCGGCCAGCTGCTTCTGGGTCAGGCCCGCTTCCGCTCTCATCCGGTATATCATCCGAGCCATCTGGGCACTTATGCGTTCTTTTTCCAGAGATGCCAGACGCCCCGCATCATCGCCTATGTAACGGTCGTGAAGTATCTTTATCGCCTTATCTGTTTTTTTTCTTCCGCTCACTATCATCATCCCTTGAAGGTGTGCGTCACCGGATCAGTCACGAACATCGTTCGGCGCTTAATTGCCAGTTCTATCTCAAGTCCCGGCACCGCCTTTTCCTTGATCATTCCATGAGAGATAACAGCCGCCTTTCCATAATAGAAATAGAGCATACGGTAATGGATCCCCTGATAGCTTGCCCGCAGTTCGTAAATTCCGTTCCTCAGGAAGTCTGCCTCCGGCCGGCGAAGCTCATGACCCATTTCGGCAAGCCGCTCTATCCTGACAATGCACTTGTCCTGAATCTTGGGAGGCAAACTGTCCAGCCAGTGGAGCAACGGGCAGGTACCGTCTGCCTCGACGAAGAGAATGACTTTCGTCTCAGGCATCAGGGAATACCTGATTCTGGAATTATCGCAAAATTGAAATACCAAGTCAATCGCAATTCTGCGATATCATCGCAAGCTTTTTTACGGACGACTCTCATGCACCGGACAGTGCAAAAGGAAGGCCAAGGGGCATTTCTTCGTCTCGGTTGAGATCTGCTGGGGTCAAAGCCCAGATCCTCAGGTTTTCCTATGCGTTCCGCCGGGGTCCCGTCTTCGCTTTTGTGTCTGCTTACGCGCAGGTCAAGAGCCAACTGCCCACAAGTTAACGAAGTTTCGCGAAGTTTAGAATAGACCAGGACCTTTTGGTTAGATCTATCAGCGAAAATCAGCGTGCATCAGCAGCTGATAACTATAGCAAGGATGACCTGGTGTCAGGCCGGGTAGGCTAATTCAGATCCATCCGCGCATACAGTGCCACCCAGCCCATGCACTCCTCGATCCAGGACAGTGCATCCCAGGCGACCTGCGATCTGGACGGTGCATCAGGGAAGGTCCTTGTCCACAGAATGGAATCACCGGCCATCATCCTGCACCACTCGCCTTCCTTCTTCACATCCCTCAACCAGGAGTTGGCGTTGGTCAGACGGACACCGGTGGGCGGCCTGCGAAGCCGGAACCCCTTAAGGAATCCTTCCGAAAGGGCGGCCGCATTTTCCAATACGCGGAAGTCGTCCGGCTCGGCGTGCGAGTCGGGATTCACCGCCTCCGGGAAGAAGTCCTGTGACTGGATTGACCCAAGGACCGCCCTCAAAAGGTGGAGGAGGCCCAACTTCAGTTCCTCGCGGTCAGTCTGAGGCAGGTTGCGAACATCCACATCTCCCAGTGCTTCCCCTAGAATTTTTTCCTGGGTAATGGCGAGCGGGTTGGCAGCGGCGCCTCGTATAACACCGTGGATAAAGGCTATGGTCCTTTCGGGGGTAGTTACTCTGAGCTTATCCTCCAGCCAATCGTTGCCGGGAAACTTCGTGATAGTACCTGCGGACTCCTGCATGACAGACCTCCTGTGCAAGGTCCCGGTCAAAATGGCAGGAATGGAAATGCAAGATGAGGGCCATCGCGCTGCTTACCAAAGAGCTCTGACACCAGCTTTGGATAGTGCGGTCTGAAACCCTGTTTTTAAACCCTGTGGGGCAGCCTTCGAGGGGCTGCACTGTGGTAAAATAATGTGCCCTATCGCGGCGAGCCGTTCTTCAACTCTGGACTCTGGACCCTGGACTCTGGACTCGCGACTCCAGACCCTGGACTCCGGACTCCCTGTCCGCCATAGCTCGCAGAGCGAAGGTGGATGGACTCTGGACTCTTATTCCCCCCAGGCCAGGCCGTAAAGCCTGTCGGCATACTGCAGAATCAGGTCTTTGCGGGCGATGGTTTCCTTCCACTCTTTCGGGATGCCCGACTCCCCGTAAAAGGCCCCGGCAATCTGGCCGTACACCGCTCCGGTTGTGTCGGCGTCGTCGCCCAGGTTGACGGCCTTTCGCGCCCCCTCCTGGAAGGATGTGCTGTGGTAAAAGGCCCAGAGCGCCGCCTCCAGGGACTTGACGGCGTATCCCGTTCCCCTGATTTTCGGCGGTGTGAGCCGTTGGAAGGAACCGTCGGCTATTGCCTGGACCTCCGGGACAAGGGGCGGATCCAGTTTCCATCCCTCCGGGGCCTGGTAAGAGCTGCCGGAAAAAAGTTCCTTTCGCCCCGCCCCGTTAACTATGCTGATAATGATCTGGCCGAGGAGACGGCAGGTATCGATCGCCGCGAGGGCTCCGTGGGTCGTCCTCGAACTTTTTCCCGAAAGATGGATTCCCTTGCATGGGGTGTCCGCGAAGGCCAGCGGCACCGGCGCCAGGCGCATGATGGAACCGTTGCCGGCTCGATCCGGTTCCGTAGGACCCGCGAAGGGATCGCCGGTTCGTTCATACCTCTCGAGGGCCTCCCGGATGGTATCCCCGATATCGAAACAGTTCCCGGTGCTGCTCAGGTGACCCTCACGATACCATCGAAGGAACCGGGCGATCTGGTCGGTCTCGTTAAAGCCGTTGCACTCGATAAGGCTTTCCGCCAGGCAAAGGGCCATGGATGTGTCGTCGGTCCACTGTCCGGGTTCGAGACCGAAAATCCCGCCGCCCGTCATGTCCGTAAGGGATGTGAAAGTTCCCGGCTCCTGAAACTCCAGGGGCGCGCCCAAGGCGTCTCCGACGGCCAGCCCCAGAAGACAGCCTCGGTAGCGGTCAATTCCGTTTTTCGGCATTTTCCTCTTTTCTCACGCTCGCTCCCTGTTCAGCTTCGTCGGAGTCTGGAGCGGATAATCATCATGAACCTTTTCTCACAGGGATGAAGGGGATGGAGGGGATAAATTCCCGAACAACCCCTTTCAGAGCCCCGGTGTCCATGGAAAAGATACCCCCCTCACCAAACCTCTCCAGGGGGAGAGGGATTTCTCTGAAATCGGCTGATTGAGGCACTTCGGATTGAGATTAAAGCAAGCTTTCATCGCAACCCGAAGTGCCTCAACGGCTTTGGTGAGGGATGCGCCTTATCCGCGTCCATCTGCGTCCATCCGCGGTAAAGGAACTTAAAGGCTTCTTGGCCGCTGATGCACGCTGCGCTCCGCGGGCCCCAGATGCCGAAGTCCAGAGTTTCAGGTTCTCTGCGCTTACGATGTTTGTCCTATCCCCGCCATCCCCTTCATCCCTGTTAAATCAGGCCTTTAGATGCAGTAAGGTACGCATTATTGTGATGAACCGTGTTTTTTAAAACCTTTCTTTAAAAACCCTGTGGGGTGACCTTCAAATCACGCCATCGGCGTGACTGTGATGAATTAGCTTTTGACCTTTTCAGCTCCGCCCGGGATTGCCGCGTCCCCTTCGACAAGCTCAGGGTCCTCGCAATGACAGCAAAATAATAAAGGTGCGCGCTTTAGCCGGATGAACCAGGTCTTGAGGAAGAATAACATGAAATTTCCGGACGGGAAATCCTCGTTGAACTCCTCATCCTCCTCCTCTATGATGAGAGCAGTTATTTTCCCAGAAGGAGAAGCCCCATGGATTTGTCTGCCATAATTCTCGCCCTCGCGGGTGTCGTTACCGGCGCCATACTTGCCTGGCTGATCGCCAGGACGAAAATCGTTCGCCTGGAAACCACCCTCGAAATCGAGAGGGAGGCAGCCGGGGAAAACCTCAAGGTTATCGAAACGGCCAGGGAGACCCTGAGCGACACCTTCAAGGCGCTTTCCTCCGATGTTTTGCAGAGCAGCGGCAAAACCTTCCTCGAGATGGCCAGGCTTGAGCTGGAAAAGGTCCAATCCCAATCCAGGGGGGAACTGGAGAAGAGACAGCAGGCCGTGGAGAATCTGGTCACCCCGATTAAACAGTCCCTGGAAAAGGTCGATTCGAAAATCCAGGATCTCGAGAAGGTCCGCCTGGAGGCCTACGTGGAACTGAAGGAACAGGTCAGACAGATGTCCAGCACCCAGGAGAACCTCAGGCTGGAGACCGGAAACCTGGTCAAGGCCCTCCGTTCACCTGTTGTCCGGGGCAAGTGGGGGGAGATGCAGCTCAAGCGGGTTGTGGAGCTGGCCGGCATGCTGGACCATTGCGATTTCATCGAACAGGAGTCGGTGAACACCGGGGACGGAAGGCTGCGCCCCGATCTCATCGTCAGGCTTCCGGGAGACAAAAGAATTGTGGTGGATGCCAAGTCGCCGCTGGAGGCCTATATGGACGCCCAGGAAACACAGGATGACGGGGAGAGGGACACCCAGCTTAAAAGGCATGCCCGGCACATCAGGGACCACATGAGAAAACTCGCCGAAAAGGGCTACTGGGAACAGTTCGACCAGTCACCCGAGTTTGTGGTCATGTTCATACCCGGTGAGAACTTTTTTTCCGCGGCGTTGGAGAAGGATCCCGGTCTCATCGAGGCAGGAGTGGACCAGCGGGTTATCCTGGCGACCCCGACCACCCTCATTGCTCTCCTCAAGGCGGTCGCTTATGGATGGCAGCAGGAAAAGGTGGCGGAAAGCGCCCAGTCCATCTGGAACCTCGGCCGGGAGCTCTACGACCGCCTGAGGGTTCTCGCCGACCACTTCGCGGGAGTGGGCAAGGGCCTGGATAAGGCGGTGGACTCCTACAACAGGGCGGTATCTTCCATGGAGAGCCGGGTCCTTGTTTCGGCCAGGAGGTTTAACGAGATGAGCGCCGGAAGCATGAAGGAGATCACCCCTTTAGAGCCCGTGGAGAAACGGTCCAGAGACCTGCAGGCTCCTGAGCTGACGGATAACGAAGGGGAGAATGGAAGCTAGGGGTCAGAGCGGCCGGACCCCGGACCTTCTGCTATCCTCCACCCACCGTCCCAATCATGGAACCGACCGACACTACCTTGTACCCTCTGTCCTTGAGCTGGTCGAGCAGTTCACCGATCCTGGGATAGAAAGGATCCACCTTTCGCTCCGACCCCAGGTGGAACAGGAGTATTCCGCCGCCGAGCCCGGATTCGGTCCCTTGATCGAAGGATAAGATCTTATCCACGATCTGCTCTGAGCTCAGGTATAGGGCGGAACTCCTGTCGCTTACCCAGTCCAACCCATCCAGGCTTTGGTGCGTCTTTGAATCGTAGGTCCATGAGACGTGGCGGTACCCGGCTTCCCAGGCCCAGCGCCGGATAGTCTTGTTCTGTTCCCCGTAAGGCGCACGCCAGAGGTGTTCCATCTTCCTGCCGGTAACCTTTTCATAAAGGGCCTCGTTCCTTTTTAGCTCGGATATGAGGAACTTTCGGGTGACCCCCGGAAGCGTATTCTGACGATAGTTGGCGGCATATGTGGTCAGGTGCGGATGGCTGTACGTGTGGTTTCCCACCTCGTGACCCTCGGAGGCGATCCGGCGGACGATGGCCGGATATCTCCTGATAAACTCTCCGGTAAGGAAAAATGTGGTCTTCAGTCCCCTGGTTTTCAGGGCGTCGAGGATGCGCTTGGCCGCGTTTCCCTGTCCACCTCCGTCGAATGTGATGGCGACCTTCCTCGACAGGGGATCACCTCGGGTCAAATCACCTATGGGGATTAAAATCCTGCCGGATCCCGATGCCTTCAGGGAGATGGGTCTGGAGCTGTTTTCCCTCTTGGGTTTTTGTACCGCCGTTTTTGCCGCCAAGGGTCGCACGGGGATTTCGATGGTCAACCCCGCGGCCGGAGCAAGAGAAGGGGAAGGAAGAACGGGGGATGAATAAACGGGCGGGGCTCGCATGAGATCACCGATCTCCCTGGTGGTACGGAGCAGGACCGCGGTCTGGGCCAGGATAAGAAGCAGAACACCGAGATAGATGATCCTGAAGATGCCGTTTCCCGTCACCTTCTCCAGGGCTCTTTCCACCCTTCTGAGCCGAAGGCTTCCCCTGAGGAACATGCGTTTGAGGCGCACCGATCCTTCGGACAGCCGATAAAGAGACTGGCAGCGAAAGGAACAGAAGATGTGGCCGCCGGCCCGACGCTGGCACGTGGGACAAATGGGAGAAAGACAGTGATAACAGCGCCGTCGCGCGTCCCTGTCGGGGTGGTAGATGCAGTGTTGTTTTTTCTCTCCCATACCGGGATGAATAGCAGAATGGACCGGGTGGGGCAAGGAGGCAATCGTCTCCCGGCGGGTGTCCTTGAAAAGCCGGGGGAAAGGCAGTAGAGTGAAAAACGGTGCTAATGGCCGAGCGCTGCGAAGTCAAAAACCCTGGAATTAAACCTGGAACCCGAGACTGGAAACCAATTATGTCCCCTCACTGGCGTGCCCTCGATATCGATCTTTCCACGGGCCGAATCTTCAATACCGAATTCCCTGAAAGCCGGGTCCGGCTTTTTCTGGGTGGGAGGGGGCTCGGCGCCGCTATCCTCAGGGATCTGACAGGTCCCGGTACGGAGCCCCTGGGTTCCGATACACCCCTTATTTTTGCCACCGGCCCATTAACGGGAGCCGGGGTTCCTTCGGGTGACCGCTTCAGCCTCAGCACCCTTTCCCCCCTCACCGGCACCGTCCTCGACACCAATTCCGGCGGCCGGCTGGGGCGCTCCCTGAAAAGGGCTGGCTGGGATCTCCTTATTATTCGCGGGGCGGCTCAAAGCCTTTCCATCCTCAAGGTGGATAATAGCGGGGGCGAGCTGCTGCCGGCCGGGGAAATGCGTGGCGAGAGGGTCTCAACAGTCCTGGGGAAATTGGGAAGGACCTACGGTAAAAGTTGCGGGATGGCGGTCATAGGGCCTGCCGGGGAACGTGTTGTACGCTACGCTTCCATCATGACGGAACGGATGAGGGCCATGGGCAGAGGAGGGGCTGGGGCCGTCATGGGAAGCAAGAACCTCAAGGCCATTGTGGTCATGGGGAGCGGCGAGGTCAAGGTCCATGACCGGGGACGCCTGAAAGTGGTTCTGGAGGAATCCAACAGGTGGCTTCGCGCCCATCCGGTCACCTCCAAGGCGCTTCCGGCCCTCGGCACACCCATGCTGGTGAACATCTGCACCCGTGCGGGCATCTTTCCAATGGCCAACTTCCGGAGAGTGGCTGTGGGGGAATCGAAAGCCTACTCTGGAGAACTGCTGGCCAGGGAATTCACCGTTGGGCGGAGCGGATGTACGGGGTGCTACATAAGGTGCGGCCGAATTACCGAGGTGGACGGTGTCAGGGGCGAGGGCCCGGAATATGAAAGCCTTTGGGCCCTGGGTCCAAACCTCGATATCACCGATCTGAAAGCTATCATCCGGGCCGCCCACCTGTGCAACGAGCTGGGCCTGGACACCATCTCCACCGGCGGGACACTCTCTTGCGCCATGGAACTAGGCAGCCTCGATATAAGGAGATCATCCCTGAACTTCGGTGATTCCGAGGCCGTCCTGAAGGCCATCGGCCTTATCGCGGCCAGGGAAGGCGAAGGCGATGAACTGGCGGAGGGCTCCCGTACCCTGTCCCGGAAAGCCGGGGCCGAGGAATACTCCATGCAGGTCAAGGGTCTCGAACTTCCAGGTTATGATCCCCGGGGCGTCCAGGGCCAGGGGCTGGCCTACGCGACATCCAGCCGTGGCGGCTGCCATCTGAGAGGCGGATACCTCATTGCCAGAGAGGTTCTCGGCATTCCCAAGAAGGTTTCGGGGCGGGAGGTCCTGGGCAAAGGCGGGCATGTCGCGAGGGCACAGGACTTCGGGGCGGTGGCCGATTCCCTCTCTTCCTGCCGGTTCGCCACCTTTGCCCTGACCCAGGAATACTGGTCCAGAATGGTGTCCGCCGTCACCGGATGGGAAATGTCCGGGGAGGATATGATGCGGGCGGGGGAGAGAATAATCAATCTGGAACGAATATTGAATGTGGAAAGAGGGATTGAACCGGAGCAGGATACTCTCCCCCGGCGTTTTCTGTCCGAGCCCCTTGGGGAGGGGGCTTGCGCCGGCGAGGTGGTCAGGCTCGATGACATGCTGGAAGAATACTATGCCCGGAGAGGATGGCCGGGCGGAGTTCCGGACCGGGAGAAGAGAGAGGAGTTGGGACTGTCATGAGAATGGAAGGTGAATCCTGGGACAGGTTGACAGCGGAATTTGCCCGTATCGGAAGGCTCCTGTTTCAAGGGGGGCTTAACAACTCACATAGCGGCAATCTCAGCGTTCGCATTGGTGACAAACTGGTAATCACCCGCCGTGGGGCGATGTTGGGGGAACTTTCCGCCTCCGATCTTGTTCCGATCGACCTTAAGCAGGACGACAGCGGAATCGCCATCGCGTCCACGGAGGTCAATGTCCACAGGGCGATCTATCGTTCCACCTCGGCTCTCGCTATTGTCCATTCCCACCCGCGTTCCGCCACGGCCCTTTCTTTAAGGGGAGACAATATCGTGCCCGTGGATGTTGAGGGCCGGTACTATTTCAAGAGGGTCCCGGTTTTTCAGGCCAAACGTGCCATCGGTTCTGAGGAACTGGAGGGAGGCCTGCCCGTTCTCCTCGAGAATTTCCCCATCGTTATGATCAGGGGCCACGGGGCCTTCGCGACGGGCGGAAATCTCGAGGAAGGGCTTCAGATTTCCCACTCGCTGGAGTGGTCGTGCGATATTCTCCTTCGCTGCCTGGCCATGGGACTGTCACCCGAGGTGGTCATGGATGATGACGGGCATGGGGACTGGTAGAATGCGTGTCGATGTTTATAAAGGCGACCAGTACCTTGGAGGGTATCACATCGGGAGCAGCTCCCAGTTACGCATCGGCCGCGGCAGGAAAAATCAGATCATCCTTCCACATCAGACGGTGAGCCGTCACCACGCCAACCTGGTACGTCAGGGCACCCGCTACACCCTTATGGACCGGAGCAGTAACGGAACCTGGCTCGATGGGGAGAGAATTGAAAAGGCCGTTCTCTCCCGCGGCGATGAGTTCACCATAGGTCCGTACCGTCTCCGCCTGACCCAGGAGGAATCCGAGTGGGACAAGGAAACCGAGATCAGGGGGAGCTCTTCCCATGGGGATGGAGCGATATTCGAGGGTATGGTGGGAAGTTCCGACGCCATGGCTCGCCTGTTCGAGATGATCGACAAGGTCGCCTCCTCCGTGGGAACCGCTTTGGTCATGGGTGAAACGGGATGCGGCAAGGAGCTTGTGGCCAGGGCCATCCATAATCGAAGTGCGCGTTCGTCGGGTCCCTTCATCGCCATCAACTGTGGAGCGATTTCGCGCGACCTTGTGGAAAGTGAGCTGTTCGGCCATGAGAAAGGGGCGTTTACCGGCGCCATTGCGGCCAGGAAAGGGGCCTTCGAGCAGGCGCATGGCGGCACCCTTTTTCTCGACGAGATCGGCGAACTGTCCCTTGGCCTCCAGCCGAAGCTCCTGAGGGTCCTTGAGACGGGCGAGATCAGAAGGGTAGGTTCCCAGAACAGTATCAGCGTGGATGTCCGGGTGGTGGCCGCTACCCACCGACATCTGAAAAAGGAAGTGGAACAGGGGGCTTTTCGCGCCGATCTTCTCTACCGTCTTTTCGTCCTTCCCCTTGCGGTACCCCCCCTGCGGCGAAGGAAGGATGACATACCTGTTTTGGCGCAGCATTTTTTGATGGGTCGGTCCGAGATACTTCCCGATGCCATGGAAAGGCTTAAGGGACACACGTGGCAGGGCAATATCAGGGAACTCAAAAACGTTCTGGAGCGTGCCTGCATACTGAAGGGGGGCAGCCCCATAGACAGGGAGGACCTTATCTTTTTTGATGATGGGGATGACCCCATGGCCGGCCGCGAGGCGGATGAGGCGACCCCTCATACCCTGGAGGATCTGGAGAGGATGTACTACACCCGCGCTATGGAAAAGTCGGAGGGGAACATCAGGGCGGCCGCCAAGTGGCTGGGAATACCCAAATCAACCTTTTTTGACCGGGCAAAAAAATACGGCATCTCCCAGGACGGAAAAGACGAGGGGGAGGATAAGGACTGACCCGGTAAAAATAGTATCAGGTCAGATCGAGAACGGGAAGGATGGCTTCCCTCGAATCCAGGGCGAGGACCTTCCGGTATTCCTCCAGGGGAAACGTGTGTGTAATAAGCCCTGCCAGCTGTTTTCCATAAAGATCGCTTAGCTCGATCAGATGTTTTACGGAAGAGTTGAATGCGTCTCTGCCCGCTTTAAGACTGCCCATCAGTATCTGGTTGCCTTCTATCATCCTGCTGAAAAGGGCGGTACCCTCTATATCCAGGTGAGTCTCTCCCGCGATATTTTCCGGTATACCCATTAGGACCATAATGGCGTTAAAGCCCATGAACGGGATGGTGCGCATGATGTAGGAGGGGTCTCCGGTGGTCTCGAAAATATGGTTAAAATGGTATCTGGTCTTTTCCAACCTTTCCAATGGGACACGGGCTGTATTAATGAACTCCACGTCCAGGGGGTCTAATACGGCGGACCTGGAGTCGTCCGACTCCCGGCGGCCGAAAACCGTTATCCGGTAGTTGTAAAGGGACAGGAGAAAAGCGGCCATTATTCCCACCAGCCCCATGCCGGTCACCAGGGTGCGGGGTGGGAAAGGATCGTCATTGTGGAAACAGTAAAAGTTGTACCGCTCAAGGATCTGAACCGCCTCGCGGTGGGCTTTTTCGGCCACGCTTAAGGGCGTAAGCAGCAGGGCCAGGTTTTCCAGGTCGTCGGGCAGATTAATGAGATAACGGCTTTTAAGGACAATAAACTCTCTCGCAAAACCGTGGGCTCTCATAAGCCCCGAATCCATGTATTTGTCCGGATGGGGACAGATGTCGCTGCGTGCGTCGATGCATTTGTCGCAGTCGCGGCGAATGGTCGGGACAACGAGGTCCCCGGCGGCAAGGTTCTTTACAAGGGATCCGGTTTCCGCCACCCTGCCTGCGGCGATATGGCCGGGTATCAGGTATTTTGACCCTTCAGGGGAGACGGCTTTCGGGTTCTCCATGATGAGGCGGTCCCTGCGGGTAAAGGCGACCCGTGTAATGCGGACGAGAACCTCGTCGGCTTCCAAAATCGGCATCGGCACATCCCTGACGGCAAATTCACCCGTGGAGGGGGTCACTGTCAGGGCTCTCATGGTCTGTATGGTCATGGTTGAAATTATAGCAGATCATGCGTTTCGGGCAATGAACTTACGGGAAGAATATTGCCATTTCCGGGCATATTCAATATCATCACCATATTGTCCATAAATTATATTGCCGAAGGAGTTTTCGATTTTGAAACGACGTCGTGGCCCTGTCATTCTGGTTTTCCTGATTCTTGTTGGTTTTACAGGGATTTTCCGCATCCCGGATGCCCGATCAATGGGTGTCGTCCTGACCCCGCCGCCGGGAACATACCACGAACCTGTCGTTCTCAGATTTGCGGTCCCCGCCGGGGCCGAGGTCCATTTCACACTGGATGGTTCCGAACCCACTGTAAGGTCTCCCGCCTTCAAGTCCCCTGTCACCATCGGCGAAGATACGGTTATCCGCTATTTTACCGTGGACGTGTCGGGGATCATGGGCGCCGTCAAAGAGGCCTTTTATAGAATAGATTTGCCCGACTCCCGGAAGGACCGTCTGCTGACTGTCGCAAATCCCCCGGGGGGGCATTTTTCCAGAGGCGTCTGGGTCAAACTGGAAGGCAGGGCCGGGGCTGCCCTCTATTACACCATAGACGGTTCGGACCCGGATACGAGCAGCCCTGTGTTTACATCGCCTATCCTTCTGACCAACGATACCGTTTTAAAATTTTTCTCCATGGGAAGCGATGGGACAAGAGAGCCTGTAAGATCCGAGCGTTATAGTTTCAGCCTCACCGAAAAGATTGTGGACACGACACCGCCGGAGCCCACCGTTGCGCCCTCCCCCGGGGAGTATAAAATCGGCGACCTGGTTCACCTTGAGGCCAATGAGGAATGCGAATTCTACTACACACTTGACGGATCAAAGCCCACTGAAAAATCAATTAAATATGAAAATCCTTTCCCTATTCAGGGTAATACCGTTCTGAGGTTTTTCGCTGTTGACCGGGCACACAACCGCAGCGAGATCCATGTTGCAAAGTATGTGGTTGATACCGTTCCAGCGGAATCCAGGACGATCCCCGCACCGGGCCTATATGTTCCACCGCTGACTGTCAGGATTGAGACCTCCGAGGAAGATGCAGTCGTTCACTTCACATTGGATGGATCCGACCCCGGCGTTGATTCCCATGTCTATAATGCTCCCCTCGTTCTGAATTACCACACCATCATAAAGTACTTTTCAGTGGACCGGATGGGCAACAGGGAGGAGGTTAAAACGGCGGAATACACCTTCGACTCAACCCCCCCGGAAACCGAAGTAACGCCCCCGGGGGGCGAATACAGGCCGCCCGTATCCGTTACGCTGGAAACCGAGGAAGGAGCAGCCATCCATTACACTTTGGATGGGAGTACCCCGGACATGAACAGCCCCGTCTATTCCAACACCCTGACATTCAAGGTCCCCACCGTTTTGAAGCTCTTCGCCGTGGACAATCTCGGCAATGAAGAAGCTGTCCAAACCCATCGATACCGATTTATCAATGGAGTGTGGCGGAAGTACGCACGGGGGGTGTTCCTTCTGCCCAGCGTAACCGACGGTCATACATTCTGGATGGGTTCCGAAGCGGGTCTGGTTGTCTACACGGTCGGATCGGGTTCGCAGCAGTTTGTCGGCCAACGGGAGGGTTTCCTCGGAAATACAATCAACGATATGGTCCTGGATGAGGAAGACAACCTCTGGGTGGCCACCGAGGCGGGCATCACCGTCATGAAGAAGAGGGGCGGATTTTTCCATATCGGAAAAAAACAGGGGCTGCCGTCCGAAGAGGTCATCAGCCTGGGTGTGGACATCGACAACTCCGTGTGGGCCGGAACAAAAAATGGGGTGGCCCACATCAAGAGGAATGTCGTCCTGGAGATCCTCGAAAAGAAGGACGGGCTTGTGGACAATACTGTCCTGGCCATCGCCGTGGATGCTCTCGGAAACAAGTGGTTCGGCACAAAGAAAGGCCTTTCAAAATTCACGGGGTCGGAGTGGCATAACTTCACCAGGGAAAGCGGTCTGATAAGAAACGAGGTTCGTACCGTGGCGCTGGATTCCCATTGGAACGTATGGTGCGGCACACCTGATGGTATTTCAGTGTTTGATGGCACCGGTTGGAGAAGCTACAGGCAGAAGGACGGGTTGCCGAGCGATGCCATTACCCTCATCACCCCGGATGTCGACGGAGATATCTGGGTTGCGACCCGGGGCGGAGTGGCCCGATTTACGGGGGACCATTGGGTCAAGGAGGAATTACCTTAGGAGAGCCTGTCAGGGCGTGAAGGCGCGAGCGTCCCCGATGGAGCTACATAACAAACACAAGACATCCCCGGCAAAATAATATAACATTTTCCCGATGATAAAGGATTTCAGGGTCCATGGGGTGGCTGGACCGGACAAAGAATTCTATGCGACGCTAAGCGGATTTGGACTGGGGAGCCATTATTTTCACGAGGTGCTTGATGAAGGCGTCGTCGCCAGGCACCGCTTTTTCAGCGGCGGCAATGAGTTTATTATCAGCCCGGACGGGATTTCCCACACCGGCAATGGGGGCAGTTTCTGTCCCTATATGTTCGGTGTCGATGAACCGGTTGAAGATCTTGTCAAAGCGGATGTAGTCAACCGTCTTGTTCTTTTCGGGGCCCGGCACGACGGGGTTCCCGGTATTCGGTTCACAAAGGATACCTCGGGATACGAATCGTTCAAGGATATCTTCCTCCGCGGGCACACCGTCTTCAACTATTACTTCTTCATACAGTTTTTCCACCGCACAGTTCTCAGGAAACAACAGGAGGAGATCCTCAAGGTTCTTGGTAGATCCCTCAAGAGGTTTCCCCTCGCGTTGGACGGCGATGACTCGAAAATAGCGGAGGAACTGAACGATAAGTGGTCTGAACTGGGAACGGCCTTTTTTTTGCTGAAACTTGTGAACCAGTCTCATCGCGATTTCTACGTCAAGTACGAGGAACTCTATTCCCGTTCGCACGCTATCGGGGAAGACGAGCAGACCATCCTGCAGGATCTGGCGAACCGGCTGAGGATCGATCCCTATTCTCAGGAGCGCATAAAGATCGATATCATGTTTCGGGACAACGAGAACAGACAGGTCATAGATGAGTACAGATCCGTCCTGGCTGAAATCTGGAGAGGAGAGGAGATCCGCTTCGACCAGAGCGCCAAGATATCTCGATTGAGGACTTTGGCACTCCGCAAGGGGATCCCGGATAGCTTCCTGAACGTACTGGATGAAAAACTCCTTGGTGACAAAAAAATCATGACGACCGAGGCGCCGGAATATCTCATTGAGGCCAGAGGCGTACTGGAAACCATATTGCTCCGGACCCGGCGGACAGGTGTTCATCTGGAGAGGATTGACCTTATCCGCCTGCTGAAGACAAAGCTTTCCGCTCTGGAGAATCGCGATTCCGCGTTCGATAGAATATTAATCGAGGTTGGCAAGGAGTGCGACGATCTCAGTACCAGGATGGAGAACCCGACCATCCTCGAGGAGTTCGGAAATATTATCACCTACTTCGACAGGTTCGATACGGTCTATAATATGGTCAACCGGATGGCTTTCCACGAGGAGGAGAAGCTTTCACTGGAACGGGCCCGAAGCCTCCTGGCCAATCGCAGGATTTTTGAGGAAATACAGGATGGCCTCTTTCGCGAGCTGTTCCTGAACCCTATTCTGAAAAACCCCTTTCTCCCCAACACCGGCAGAAAAAAGATCGAGGCCCTTTCCTCGGGGCTCGGAAAAATAGCCACAGGTGATCTTTCGCTCCATGACCTGGTTATCTCCCTTGAGACCCTCACAAGGGAGGAGAAGGAATACCATATCGTCAAAGCTGCCATGGACCGGTGGTTGAAGAAATTCGGGCGTTCACTCCGGGGTGCGGACGAGGAGAATGCCTTCGTCGGAGATGTAAAGAAGATGTTGACATCCAGGGGCTTCGTCAGGTCCGGCATACCGGATGCCTTCCTGCGAAAAGCCCTTGATGATCTGAAAATGGAACGTGTTTACGTCAACACGGTTCTTCCCAGGGCGGTCAAGGGGATGAACCCCAAGGTCCGGGAGGAGTTTATCCGTTCCAGCGGCCTGGATCTCATCAGGGTCGAGGAACTCGAGAGGGAGTTCCAGGTTCAATACAGGTTGGAGGATGGAGCCATGGATCGGATCAGGAGGAGCAACCCATGAGGAAAAGGTTATGCTGATGGCTGGTGTTGGCGAGGCCCAACCACGCACCCTTGACGATGAGTTTTTCGATGGTAGTGCCCGAACCGGGGGGACCGGATAATGAGAGGCAAGGTCTTTCTATTCCTGGCCATTCTTCTGGCAGTTGTGGCTGTCGTTGCCCGGTTCTTTCCTTTTGATAGAACCCCTCCGGCCGTTTCCATCCAACCTCCCCCCGGAACCTACAATAAGGCGGTTTCCCTGGTTTTTACCACCGAGCAGGGCGCCGTCGTTTTCTATTCCATCGGCGATCAGGAACCTATGCCCTACATCGTTCCCGTCACCTTGCGGAATGACGCTCAGGTTCGTTATTTTGCCGCCGACCGGGCAGGCAACCGGTCGGAGATACAGACCTCGATTTTTCATGTGCGCCTGGATACGGAGCCTCCCGTTACGGCTGCCCGTCCGAAGGGGGGTAAGTACAACCATCCGATATCCATCCGCCTGACCACCGAAGAGGATGCCGTCACCCGATTTACCCTTGATGGAAGTGTCCCCGGAGAAGGCTCACCTGTCTACGGTAAGCCCCTTAGAATAAAAAAGGATACATCGCTTAAATTCTTCTCCATGGATAAGGCGGGAAACAAGGAGGCGGTCAGGACGGAGATTTACCATATCCTTATCGACACTACCAGGCCTGTGACCATCGCCGATCCGTCCGGCGGACTGTTCAACAGTCCCGTCACCGTTTCCCTCGTTGGTGAAGAGGGGGCCAGGATCCATTACACGCTCGATGGAAGCCGGCCTACCTCCCGGTCCCGTGCCTATTTGAAACCCATCACCTTTCAACGCAGCGGGGTTCTGCGTTTTTTTGCTGTTGATGGCGCCGGGAACAAGGAAAATGTCCGTGAGGAACGATATGTGATCGATACCGTTCCCCCCAAGGTTAAAGTGGAGCCTCATCCGGGGACCTATGGAACCGCGGTTAATGTGACCCTGTCATCCAATGAGAAGGGAACGATCCGGTACGAGATCGGTGAACGTGAACCAGGTCCCTCGTCACCAATTTTCCATGGTGCCATAAAACTGAACCGTTCGATGGTCCTTAAATATTTTGCGGTGGACGAAGCTGGAAACAGGGGAGAAACAGCCACAGCCGAATTTATCATCGATACTACTGCGCCCACTGTGGTGCCGCGCCCGAAGGGAGGCAATTATTCGGGAAGAATCCGGGTTAAACTGGAAACGTCCGAACCGGCGAATATTTTCTACACACTTGACGGGAGTTCGGTAACACGTCAGTCATCGAGATACCGTGGCCCCATCAATGTGACCAGGAATGCTGTTTTATCCTACTTCGCTGTGGATAAAGTCGGCAACCGTAGTGATGTTGTCAGCCAGCGCTATATTCTGGACCGGACACCGCCGGTTACCTCCGCTGACCCCGGCGAAGGGATGTTTTCAGGGCCTATCCTCGTCGTGTTGAAGACCGAGGATAATGCTGTCATTCGATACACCACTGACGGAAGCACCCCGAGCGACGCCTCGCCGGAATATGAAAACCCTGTTCCCGTAGCCCGGGATACTGTTCTGAAGTTTTTCGCAGTTGACGAATCCGGCAACAGGGAGGCGGTTAAAGTCGAAAAATACACATTTGATCAGACACCTCCGTCAACCACCGTTGATCCGCCGGCCGGAATATACAACAGGCCTGTGAGTGTATCCCTGAAATCCGAGAAAGGCGGCAGAATATTCATCAGAACGGGAGTAAATAAGAAGTTCTCCATTTATGGCGGACCCTTCGTACTGAGCCAAAGCGGAAAAATATTCTTTTATTCCGAGGATGCGGCCGGGAACAGGGAAGGGATCCAGATGGCCGAATATACCATCGATTCCGAGCCGCCCAACACCATCTCTTATCCAGCGCCGGGTCAATATAATCCCCCCATAACCCTGGAGCTGAAGAGCGAGGAAAACGCGATTATTCGTTATACCCTGGACGGTACGGAACCCACGGACGGGTCCCCTCAGTATACCGTTCCGCTGATTCTCCGTGACAAAGCCACAATCAGATTTTTCGCCGTGGACAGGGCGGGGAACCACGAAAAAGTTAAAACCGCCAGTTACACAGTGGCAAGCGGTCTATGGAGAGACAACACCAATGGAGTGTTTATCTTTCCCAGCGTATTGGATGGAAACTTCCTGTGGGTCGGAGGCGATGAGGGGCTTTTCAGAGTAAACATCATTAACAAGAGGAGGAAGAACTTCACCAGGGACAACGGCCTCATCAGTAATTCTGTCCGGGCCATCGCGGTTGACCATCTGGGCTTTAAATGGATCGGAACCGATAAAGGTGTTTCCCAGTTCGATGGCGCGAAGAACTGGGTAACCTTTGATTACGGCGATGGTTTGCCGAGCAACTTTATCAACTGTATCGTCGTGGATCAGAGAAAGCATCTCTGGTTCGGCACGGACAAGGGGTTGGCCCGTTTTGACGGCAATTCCTTTAAGGTCTATACATCCAGGGATGGTCTTCCGGACGACAATGTGAACGCGCTGGCCATCGATGCCAACGGAGTTTTCTGGATCGCTACGGACAAGGGGGTAGCCAGTTTTCGCGACAAGGTGATCAGGGTCTTTACCCATCTTGACGGTCTTCCTTCCGACAGGGTGACCGCCATTGCCGTTGACGGACGCTGGAATGTCTGGATCGGAACCAGGGAAAGCGGAATCGCCCGGTTTGATGGGAAAAAATGGGTGGTTTTCGGTCCGGACCAGGGATTTTTTGGACGCTCTGTTCCCGTGATTGCTGTGGACCTGTCGGATAACAAGTGGTTTCATACGGACCAGGGAGTTTTTAAATACGATGGAAAGCGTTTTTCCGTGGTTAAGATGCCGGTATACAGGCGACGATAGATGAAAATAACCTGCAGCAACTGCCAGACTCCCTGTCAGGTGGCCGATAGAAAGATCCCGGCCAGGGGAACGAAGTTGAGCTGCCCCAACTGCGGTCAGGATATTCTGATACCACCCAGGAGAGGAGGCGGCAGTTCTTCCGTAAACCTTATGGACCCCCCCGGGGTGGATTACAGCCAGACCATGTCTTACGATTTTCAGGAGGTTGATCAGAGCAGGAGCGAGGTGACGGATCTTTTGCGTGAAGCTTCCCGGGAAAAACCCCATCTCCAGGAGGGGAAAAAATATTTTCTGACGACCTTGCCCGGCGGTGACGTCTATCTCGTTGACAAACCTGCGGTCTCGTTGGGGAGGAGCGAGGCTGATATTGTAATCAACGATTCTGAGGTTTCCCGGAAACACTGTCAGGTCAGGATCTTCGATGAATATCTGTTTCTCATTGACATGGAGAGCACAAACGGAACTTTCGTGGGTGGAAAGAAGGTCCTCACAGCCCGGCTGAATTTTGGTGATACGTTTACCATCGGGAACACAACGCTCGCAGTAAACAGGGAGGAATAAAACCTTTGGAGCGTGATAAGAAGAACATTGTGCCAGGCGTGAATGCCCGGGCAAAAGGCCTCTTTTCGACGGAAGGTGTGCCCTTTCTGTTTTCCCTGCGTTTTAAAGTAGCTCTCTCTTTCTCACTTCTTCTGCTCCTCCTTTCCGGGGTTATCGCCGTTTCCCTTGTGCGTTACGAGTGGATCTTTCTTTCCATGGAGAGCCAGAAGAGGGCCAAATCGCTTGCGGAAAACCTGGCGGTAAACGCTACAGACCCTCTCCTCGCATCGGATGACCTTCGTCTTGGCCCGGCGACCGAGTCCACGCTTCTCGACGAGGACGTTCGTTACGCCTATCTTGTGAACCATCAGGGAAAGATTGTTTACCATTCGACCCAGGGAAAAACGGGCAATATTATTGACTTTGACCAAATTCCCCCAGCCGCCCCCGGTATTATTCAGTTTGTCGCGCCAATAGTGGCCGAGGATGTCACAGTAGGCAAGGCGGTAGTTGGATTGAGCGCAGAACATATTTACAGCGCAATGAAGGAGACCCTCAAGGGTCTTCTGCTTCCCCTGTTCGCGGTCACCGCCCTGGGAATTGTGGCGATTTTTTTTCTGGCCGGGGTTCAGGTCAAAAAGATTGAGATGTTGGCCAAGGCGGTACGTGCTGTCGGATTTGGGAATTTCCTCGTGCACGTCGATGTGCAGGGAAGAGACGAAGTGGGAAGACTTACCAGGCATTTCAACGAGATGGTCAGACAGATTCAGGAGACTCGAAGCGAAAAAGAGAGGAATTTTCGGGAGACGATCAGATCCCTGGCAGCCGCTGTTGAAGCCAAGGACGCTTATACGAGGGGGCACTGCGAGAGGGTGGGCAGGATCTCCCACGCCATTGCTGAACGGATGAAAATGGGCGGCGATGACCAGAAGAACCTCGAGATGGCGGCCATCCTGCACGATATCGGGAAGATAGGAATAGATGGGAATATCCTGGGCAAGACCGGGCCCCTGAAGGATAGCGAACTGTTTAACATGAAACGCCATCCCGAAATCGGTGCGCGCATATTAGGTCCCATGTCTTCTCTTGAACGGGCGGGATTCTATGTCAAATACCACCATGAACATTTCGACGGGACCGGATACCCGGATGGTTTGAAAGGCGATGATATTCCCCTGCCATCCCGGATCATCAATCTGGTCGATGCGTTTGATGCCATGACTTCGGACCGAGCCTACCGATCGGCACTGGGCCATAAGGAAGCCGTAAGCAGGGTGAAATCGGACTCCGGCGCGCAGTTTGACCCGGCGGTCGTGGAAGTGTTCCTTAGTCTGGAGCGGGAAGGTGTGATCGGGGAAATATGTTCCGAGGTCAAGGAAATAACAACCTAGGTAATATATCGTGTATTGTGCTCCTTGCACTGGTTATGGCAGGTTGCGCTCACCTGGAGGCATTGACGGACAGGACGACCAGGTGCGGCAGAATAGGCAAATTTTCCCGGGCCGGCGAGCACCAGGCGGCAGTTGAAGCGGCCCGGAAACTTCAGGAAGAGATTCAGCTGTGTTCCGAGGATGTCCAGGTCGCCCTGAAGCGTTCCAGTGATACACTCGACAGAGCCGATTCTTTCGTAAGAGAGGCATTCAAGGAGAAGAGCCAGGGAGATCTCGGCGGCGCCAGGGACAGCATGAGGAAGGCATTGAAGATCTACCCTCGTTACTACTGGGTCAAAAAGCTGCTGTCGGGTGTAGAGCGATCCATTGAGGCGCGTGTGGAGGGACTTGAAGAGGAGGCGCAATACCTGGAAGAACGGGGAGATTTTGCGGGAGCCATAAAACGGTTGGAAGCGATTTCATCTCTGACGCCGGCAAGGCCGGGAACTGCGGAGAAGATGGCATTCCTCAGGAAGGCCGAGAAGCATCAGGAGATCCGCCGGGAAGCGGAAAAGAATCTGGCTTTGGCCAGAAAATATTTTAAGGCGGGGCGTCTCCGCGATGCCGAAAAAACCTTGCAGAAATACAAGGTCGCCACGGTCCTCCCCATGCCTGCCCAACGCCTGCTGATTGAAATTAAGACCCTCAGAGAGGCCCGGTCGAGGGAGGCGTTCAAGATGGCCGTCCAGGTGGAGGAACAGGGAAACCTGAACGACGCTTACTATTATCTGGGGCTGACCCTGAGCGAGCCCCCCATGGAAAAAGGGAGGCTCGACGAGGTTGTGGAGTTCGCCAGGCTGCTGGGTCTGAAATTCTACGCCAAGGGACGGTTCACGCAGGCCCGGGAGACCTGGAATCTGGCCCTGGCGCGGGATCCGAAAAACAGAAAACTGAAGGGTTATCTTGATGAGGTCCGAAAACGTCTGGACAGCATTGAAAAAATTCAGGAAGAAAGCGATGACAAACAGGGAAAATAACCTTGAAGAACTTATCCGCAACGCGAGGGAGGTTCTCTCTTACTATGGACGTGACTACAGCATCGGAGCGGTTCGAGGCCTGGCCACGAGAAACATGGTCCGACTGGACTTGCCCGAGCTTTCGGAGAATTTCTTCCCGATTGTCAAGGTCCACGAGATGGCGCTTATGGACCTGGAAGAGATTTTTTACGCGTACCTTCAGGATTCAGGAGATGGAGATCGGGATGCCATACTCCGCCTGATGGTGGAGGAGAAAATCTGGGAATGAGAGAAAACCGCCCAAAATATCCAGCCTCTCAGAGGCAGAAACGAAACAGCCACATCCGAAGACGACCGGTGAGAATCCGTTTCGTTTTTCTACTCCTTATCAGTCTCGGCCTGGTCGGTTTCAGTTATTTCCCGGGGAGATCTGAAAAGAGGTTGCCGAAGCCTCCCATTGTCTCCGAAAAACCGACCGGCCCGAAGGAAGCAGCCCCTTCGATAACTCGACCTGTGGTCAGCGAATTCAAGGTGAAAAAAGGGGAAACCTTTTATGGCATACTCAAAGGCCTTGGGGTCAGCGACGATTCCATCATGACGCTGGCATCCAAAAGGGTGGATGGGGTGAATATTGCCAGGCTTGTGGCAGGGCGACCATACAGGATCATCAAAAGGAATGATACGGCGGTGGAATACCAGTACGAGCCCGATGAAAACAGACTTGTCAAAGTTTCCTTAGGCAGCAAAAAACCGGAGGTCAGCGTAGAACCCATCGAGTACAATGTAAAAACTGTTTTGGTATCGGGCGTCATTGAAAATTCCCTTTTTAACGCCATCGAGTCCCTGGGAGAAAACCCTATCCTGGCCATGGATCTTGCTGAAATATTTGCGTGGCAGATCGATTTCTTCAGGGACTTAAGGAAAGGGGACGTCTTTTCGATCCTGCTGGAGAAATTCTACCGCGACGGGAAATTTGTCAAATATGGACGCATCCTGGCAGCCCGTTTTAAAAATGCCGGGCACCTCTACCAGGCTTTTCTTTACAGGCCGGCGCAGGGCAGTGGCGGATATTTCGATGAGGAGGGCGGCAGCCTGAGGAAGCAGTTTCTCAAGGCGCCCTTGAAATTCAGAAGGATCAGCTCAGGGTTTTCACACAGAAGGCTCAACCCCGTGACTAAAAAAATGGCGCCCCATCTGGGGGTTGACTACACCGCCAGAACCGGCACACCGGTGCACACCATCGGCGACGGCACGGTGATCCTCAGGAAAACAGATCGATTCAATGGAAGAATGTTGAAAATACGCCACAATTCGACCTATTCCAGCGCATATGCGCATCTGAACTCCTTCGCATCCGGTATTTCGAGAGGTGTCCACGTCCGCCAGGGGCAGGTCATCGGCTTTGTTGGGGCAACCGGAAGAACCACCGGGCCGCACCTTCATTTCGCCATGTACCGCAACGGCCGATATGTGGATCCGAGGAAGGTGAATGTCCCGAGGGCATCCTCTGTTCCACGGGATGAAATGGAGTCGTACCTGCAGATGGTCGACGAAAGGGCAGCCCTGCTTTCCGACGGGAGTCTGGAGCTCAGTGCCCGGAACCAAGTGCCCGGAACCAGGTGACGGGTAAAAGGCAACAGAGTTATCCGACATGACCGGCAAAGATATTAAACATATCCTTTCCCTTGGGAAGGAGAACCTTCTTGATATCCTTCATTACCTTTCCGTAAGCGTAACCGAAATAACCGGGTGCAGCAATATCCGGGTTTATATGGAAGATATGAGGGAAGGTGCCCTCATCTGCCTTTATACCCCCGAAGGGGAGCTGGAGCGCAAGGGCGCAAGGATCCCGATCCAGTGGAGAGAAAACTACCTGGTCCGGGCCTTTCTCGCGTCCCAGCTTATTGATGCCGCTACGCAAAAAACCGGGGGTGACGATCTTCACACCCGTTGGTTCTCCGAAAGAAGCCTCACACGATCCGTCATCTTTCCATTTAATGCGGGAGGCCGCTCCATAGGTGTCCTCAGCATTGATGCCCAAAATGGCAAGGGGAGCGTACTGTCCGGCGAAAGCCGGGACGCGGTGAGGGGCCTCCTCAAAAGAATCATGCCGGTTCTGGAGAAGGCCCATCGGTTTCATCAACAGATTATGCTCAACCGCCACCTGGATCGCTCGAGAAAAAGAGAAATCGCCCGTATTCTCCTCGGCGGAGCCTTTGAACTGGAGATGGCGCTTGATATGACCTCGGTCCTGATACCGGCCGAGTCCACCGTGCCCGAAGTTCTCAGAACGGCCCGGGGCGGGCATATGGAAATCCTCGCGTCCGCGTCCAGGGACATGGGAGACCCCCCGGTTTACGAGACCCTTGAACGTATCAGCCTTCTGGAAGGCAAAAGCCTGTTGTCTTTGCTGGTAATGCAGGATGGGGACAGCGTTGTCATGCGTCCCGGGGCGCCTGATGTCCTGTTCTTCGAGGACATCCTGTCCAGACAGTTTGAGAGGTGGGATGTTTTTCATCATCTTTCATTGAGGACCCTTCTCATGATTCCCGTGATGGATTATGATGATGCCGTAGTCTGTGTGGTCAACTACTTCACAAAAAGGCCCCATCAATACACCGAGTGGGATCTGGGCCTCCTGAAAAACCATGCCATGGCGCTTGGCAGGGGCATCGCCGATACAGGTGAAGAACACTTCGAGATAAAAGTCCTGTCCGAAATTGAGCAGCTCCTCGGTGAGGACACAGAGCTCCCTGTCTTTCTCAATAAGGTTGTTTCAATGGTTGTTGAGTTGGTGGGGGCGGATACCGGTTCCATCGGGCTTTTAAGCAGAGAGGATGAACAGCGCTGGGTGGTCGTGGACAGGGTGGAGGACAGCGGGCCGTCCGGGGCGAAATCCAGGGGGTGGAGAAAAGCGCAGATCCCCCTTTTAAAGGTGGGGGGTGAGGAACTGCCGGTCGAGGAGAGATCCCTTACAGGTTACGTAGCCCATACCGGAAAACCTTTCCTGTGCAACGATACCGTTGAAGAGGCCGGAAAAGGGGGGTTTTTCAAGAATTTGAGCAGTCTTGTCCGATCCGAACTGGCCGTACCTATCGTTGTTGGCGGAAGCGTAATCGGGGTTATCAACCTGGACAGCTATCAGGAGAGATACTTTAATCAGGAGCATCAGAGGATCATTCTTCTCATTTCCCGCCTGATCGCCAACAGGATCGCCGACCTGATAAAGATATCGGAGTTGACCCAGAAAGTGGCCAGGTTGAAAAGGGAGGTCGAGTACAGAGATCCTGCGGTCAGTTCCTATCTCCTCGGTAATATCATAGGAAAGAGCAGAGCATCCACGGAACTGGTGGACCGTCTGGGGCTTCTGGTGCCGCCACTGACAAGCTGGCTGCTGAACTGGGATGGTGATGTCGGGGAAGGGATCGAGTTTGGACTTCCCACCCTGCTGATCACGGGGGAGACAGGTTCGGGGAAGGAGTTTGTTTTCAACAACCTGTACTCTCTTCTCAATGAGCGTTATCGGGAAGCCGTGGGAAAAAGAGAGGAACTGCCCCTGAGAAAGACCAACATAGCGGCCTATGGCGGCGACCTGACCTTCTCCGAACTTTTCGGACATAGAAAAGGCGCGTATACGGGGGCTTACGCGGACCGCAAGGGGATCTTTGACGAGGCCGATGGCGGGATCGTGTTCCTGGACGAGATAGGAGACGCGGATCAGAAAACCCAGGTCCAGCTTCTGAGGTTTTTAGACAGCGGCGAGTTTTCACGGCTGGGTGACAGCCGCATCCAGAGGAGCAGGGTGATATTCGTTGCCGCTACAAACAGGGACCTCGGGAAGGAGATAGAACTGGGAAACTTCCGAGAGGACCTTTATCACCGTCTAAGGGAGATCGTTCTCAAAGTGCCGCCCTTGAGGGAACGTCGGGAGGATATTCCAGATCTGGCGAAACATTTCCTCGGGCGGCTACACTCCAAATTCTCCAGGAATGCTTCCCCCCCTCACCTGACTCCCCAGGCATCCCTCTTTTTGACCGGGTTGGAATATCCTGGAAATATCAGGCAGCTGGTGAGCATCCTCCAGGGGGGGTTGTTTGAGAGCGTTGATGGTTTAGTCGGAGAGCAGGAGATCAGGAAAGCGCTCCGGCACTTTAGAGGGCCGGGCCCGGATGGGGACAATGAATCCGCCCTTTATGACCTCATCAGGGGAGGCAAGGGGAATTTCTGGGATATGATCCACGCACCCTTCATAGCCCATGACATGACCCGATCCATGGTGCTCAGGATCTACAAAATAGCCCTCGCCGAGGGAGGGGGGGTGAAAGAGGCCGCACTTCTCCTCCGTGCGCTGGAGGAAACCCCATATGGTGAGCAAAAGGCTCTGATGAGGTTCAAAAACTTCATGTACAAAACCATCGGCGCCGGGAAGTCCGGCTAATTTACCGGCCCGGAGAACTCACCGTCTTCGACCCTGTCGGGTATCTTGATTTTCCCATAGGTTGTTTCGTATTTCCGGACATTACGCTCCATGGCTTCCGCCAGTTGCTTGGCATGGGCCGGTGAGGTTACTATGCGGGACACGACCTTCTGCCTGTCCCCGGGGAGGAGCATGATGAAATCCAGGATAAATTCATTGAAGGAGTGGATGATATTGGCTGCGTTTGAATATCGGCCATTCTCCATCTCCGGTTCGATGGTGATGAGGCCTTTGCCTTTCTCCGGTCTTTTCTCCTGGTTCATGTTACACCTCCCACAGGGCTTTTCCTGTCCATATCAGTTCAGGGCCCGGTATCGCAAACGGTTGACTGGATTCGGCTGCTACCGCCCTTCTTGGCGGTATGCACGGCTAAATCAGCGGATTTCATGAAGGGAGCAATGTCCTTGCAGGAGTGCAGAAGTAATATGCCGACGCTGAATGTCAGAGCATCGAGAAGGATCATGTCAATAAAAACGCCTCCAACCCAGTTTAATTACAAAATTGTATTTAATATACCGGACAATTGCAAGTAAAAATAAGCTGCCGGGGGTTTTTATCGATGGTCGAGGGTAAGTCCATGGAAAGTTCATCCGGAGAGATGGTTCGGATAAAAAAGTTGGTGGCCGTCGTCAGGACAGCGGCGGGTGACGGTCCCGCAGCCCGGGACTGCTACGTTGCCCTCGTTAAACTCGATACTCCTCGCAGTGACAACCCTGAGGGGACAGGTATGGGAGTATCGCGGTATCGACGAAGTTACCCGGAATCTGGAACGTTGAACCTTCGGCAGGCAACAAGCTTGACACGGACCTCGCTTCCATATATGAAAGGCTCCCATCGGCCATGATTTCGAACCAGGCAATTATGTTTTTTTAGGAAAGGGATGGTTATGAATGGATGCGGTTTAACAGGTGGGGAAACGGACTCGTTTACCAGGGAGCTTATTAACGAACTTTTCACGGGTACCGGAACCGGGAACAAGCCTTCCCCAGGCCAGGCAGCGGGGTTAAAGGAAGCCTGCAGCAGTGCTCTCCAGGGCAACTCCACCGGGAAAATCCTGCTGGTTTTCGATGCGCTGCTCAAATATCGACGCGAGACGGGGTTTACTCCCGACGATTTCGGTCTTACCCGGGGGGATCTCGAGGAGCTGGCGTCGAAACATCAGCTCATCGACGAGCACGGTGTGACTGTTGGAGGCCGGCTTCTCAAGGCGATACCGATTGTGAAGGCGGCCAACGCCAGGGTGGCCGATTACATGGCCAAAAAGGATGCTGATGCCCCCAGCGGTATAGAGCTTTGGGAGCAGATTCAGAAGAACGGTGCCAGGATCAGGAGTGCCCTGGGCATGAGCGACGAGGACTGGGGTTCGTTTCCAGGTCAGTTGAAGTATGCCATCAACACCGTTGACGAATTGGCCAGGGTGATCGATCTGCCGGCCGCAGCGATCAGGGATGTCACCTGTGTTACCAGGGATTACCGTATGAGGCTGACGCCGTACTATGCCGGCCTCATTATGCCCGGCCGTCTGGATGACCCTGTTCTGATCCAGTCGGTACCCACCGGAGAGATGGTGGATAATGTGGGCGAGGAGATACCACCCGTTGCGGCCGACCATTCTCCTGCCCGCCTTGTGGACCAGTTTTATCCCCGGGTCGTGAGTGTAAAGGTGACCAATATATGTGCCATGTACTGTACCCACTGTCTTCGCATTGCCCACATCGGGAAAAAGGATCGGATCTATTCGAAGGACGCCTATCAGGAGGCTCTTGATTATATCCGCGGCAACCCTCTAATCCGTGATGTCCTGATAACGGGTGGCGACGCCTTCATGCTTCCCAACAGGATGATCCGCTGGATACTGGAGCAGCTGGACGCTATCGACCATGTCAGGATGAAGCGTCTCGGCACCCGGATTCCCGTGACGGTTCCCATGCGGCTTGACGCTGAACTTCTCGATATCCTGAATGCCAGCAACCTGAAAAAACCTCTGCGTGTGGTGACCCAGATCAACACCGCGCAGGAGATAACCCCCGTAAGCCGGGAAGGTTTTAGAAATCTTTCCAGCCAGGTGTCGGCCGTATTGAACCAGGCCGTACTGCTAAAGGGCATCAACGATACCAGTGTGAAGATGTGGAAGCTGTGCGAGACAATCCACGAATCCTACGTGCGGCCCTATTATGTGTTTAACTGTTCCTACCGGAATCCCCAGTTCCGTCACCTGCGGGTGCCCGTGGAGACAGGGAGGGATATCGTGGAAGGCATGTACGGGAACATCTCCGGGGATGCCATCCCCCGGTATATCTCTACGGCGGGAGGCAAGATCCCCATGCACCGGGACAATATCATCGGAAGGGACGGCGACATGGTGACCATGAAAAAACCGTGGTCCGGGGAGGAGGTCTCCTACCCGGACACCGACCAGGAAGAATATGAGAACAGGGATTTCGGGCTCCTGAAATATGGTTCATCCGAGTAATGCGTACCTTAACCCGGTGTTCAACGTTCAATGTTCAACGGCGGGATTCAAGGTCCAGAGTCCAGAGTCCAGAGTAGAAAAGAGGACGCGGGGAACAAAGAGCTGTCATTGCGAGGACCCTGAGCTTGCCTGCAGTGAGCCTGCCCTCCTGCCCACCGCCTAGAGCAGATCCTTGTTGATCTCGATACGGCCCGCGTACTCGGCCTTCAGGGATTCCACGTAACCGGCCAGGACCTTCTGCTCCAGCTGTGCTCTTACCGCCCTCTCCAGGGAGGCCCGGTCGGATTTCATCTGCCCCTCATCCGGGGGGATAATTTTCCTGAGAACGACCAGATAGTGTTCCTGCTTCCCTTTGACCAGTGTCGCCTTACCCGGTTTCCCGATGGCGAAAGCGGCCCTGGTCAGTTCTTCAGTGCCGCCAACGCCCGGCAGGGCAGGGTCCAGTATCGTAAATGGCTCGGTCGTCACCACCCTGGTTCGCAGTTCCCGGGCCAATGACTTTAGCGTCGTTCCTTTATTCAACTGCCCGATCATCTCCTTGCCTCTCTCGTAGGCCGCGTTGAGGGCGCGCTTGACCAGGAGGCCGGCGTTGACCTGGTCCCTGACCTCGTCCAGTTTCGGGAGATACGTTTCAGAGCGTTTGACGGTCTGCATGACATAGAGCTTGCCCTCGAATTCGAAGGTGTCTCCCAGTTCCTTCTCCTCGGTATCAAATGCCTCCTTGAGAAGGCCCTGGGGCAGATCAACGGAGCGAGGTAAAGCCCCCCCCCGGCTATACGGCGGCGTGATAACCACAGCCAGGTTGCGTGCCTGAGCCGCCTCCTGGAGACTTTTTCCGGCTTTTTCCACATCGTCGATGAGATCATCGGCAAGATCGTAGGCGGCCTCCTGCTCCTTTTCCTTCAGGATCTGGGCTTTAATTTCCCCCTTGACCTCGTCGAGGGGGACCTCGCTTTTCTCCCTGCGTTCCATGACGCTGATGATCTCAAACCCTTTCCGTGTCAGGATAGGATCGCTGACTTCATCTCCTTTAAGGGAAGATGCAGCGTCAACGATGGCCGGATCAAGTTCATCCTCAGTCAAAAAGCCGAGCTTTCCACCGGAAGATGCACTCCCCTCGTCGTCGGACCATCTCTTCGCTGCCTGATCAAAAGTCAGTTTGCCCTCCTGGAGGTTCTTGGATACCCCTTCCGCCTTGGTGCGGATCTCATTAATGGTGTTCGCCGCCGCCGCATCCGGTATGGAAAAAAGGATGTGTCGAATTCTGAACGCTGCGGGGCGGGCATAATCCTCAGCATTCTCATCATATCGATCCTCGATTTCCTCCATGGTGACCGGCACCTTTTTGGCCATGTCCTCGGGGTCTATGATGACAACGGCCTCGGTGAACCGTTCCGGAACCCGGTAATCCTCCACGTGGTCATCATAATAGTCCATGAGGTCTTCCTCGGAGGCGGGCGGCAGGTTACGGATGAATCGGTTGGGGTCGATTTTGACAAGGTCCACGACGATTTTCCTGGTGAGCAGATTCAGGTTTTCATCCACCTCCTGGGGTGTGACCACCGCGGAAAGCTTGACAAGGTCGCGGATCTTTCCAACGGTAATATCTGCAGCGATACCTTTTTCGTATTTGTTCACGGTCAAGCGGTTGCGATCGAGGTATGCCTGGAGGAGACGTTGGGAAAAAACGCCCCCTTCGAAGAAAAGATTGTTCCTGCGGATCATCCCTTCTATCTCATCCTGGGTGGCGGTTACACCCAGGTTCTTTGCGGCCGCCAAAAGAAGATGGCGCTCGACGAGAAGATCCATGGCCATATTCTTGATATCAAGCCCCTCAATGGCTTTGGAGTCCACACCGCCGTAAGTCTGACGGTACGCTTCTTTCAGGGAGTTGTAGATATCCTGGTATTCGCTGTAGGGGACCCGATCCTTATCGATTGTCAGAACCGTGGTCAGATTTCTGCTGCTGTAGCTGCCAACCCCCCAGAAGGCGAAAATGATAACGATTCCGAACAGCATTATTCTCACCATCCAGGATCCGGCGTTGTTTCTCATGTACCTGAGCATTTCATATCTCCTTCAGAAGGTTCATGGTGTCACTCCAGCGGAAAAACCACCGGCCCCGTTCCCGGGGAATGAAAGCCAGCAAGCTATTATAAGAAAAAGGCTGTTGAATGCAAGTCCCGCCCAATGAAAAATACGTCGATATTCCCTCTTCCCGTTGAAAAAGTGTAATGGTTCTGATAGTATCCGTGAGCTGAAGTGTACAGAGAAATTTACCTTCCATATCGATCCGAGGCACCTGAGGAAGAATTTCCAACGCGTCGGTTCTGTCAACTATTCGAGGGAAAATATGCTGCTTGACAATATTTTTGGGTTAATATCCAACGATCTCGCCATAGATCTTGGGACAGCCAATACACTTATCTTCGTTAAGGGCAAGGGAATTGTTACCGACGAACCCTCTGTAGTCGCCGTCCAGAAAGACGCGCGCGGGGGGTCCAGAGTGCAGGCAGTAGGTATGGAGGCCAAGCAGATGCTTGGCAGGACCCCGGGCAGCATTGTTGCGATACGGCCCATGAAGGACGGTGTAATAGCTGATTTCGAGGTCGTGGAGGCCATGCTTCGTTACTTCATCCAGAAGGTCCACAACCGAAAATCACTGGTTCGTCCCAGAATTATCGTTGGGGTGCCGTCAGGAATTACCCAGGTTGAGAAGCGGGCCATAAGGGAGTCCGCCCAGGAGGCCGGCGCGCGAGAGGTGTACCTTATAGAAGAACCAATGGCTGCCGCCATAGGCGCGGGCCTCCCCATTTCCGAGCCGTCCGGAAATATGATCGTGGATATTGGCGGGGGAACCACTGAGGTGGCCGTTATCTCCCTTTCGGACATCGTTCTGTCCATCTCCGTGAAGATGGGCGGCGACAAGATGGATGAGGCCATCGTGGCGTATATCAAGAAAAAATATAACCTGCTGATCGGAGAGAGGATGTCCGAGCAGATCAAGATTTCCATCGGTTCGGCCCATCCCATGGACGATATCCAGAACGTAGAGGTCAAAGGCCGTGACCTCATCGGGGGAGTCCCCAAAACCATTGAGATCAACAACAAGGAAATCTTTGAAGCTTTGGAGGAACCTGTATCCCGGATCGTGGAGGCCATCAAGAACGCCCTTGAGCGAACGCCCCCTGAACTCGCGGCAGACATCGTGGACAAGGGGATCGTCCTGGCAGGAGGTGGAGCGCTGTTGAAGGGGATGGACCACCGGCTCAGGGAGGAGACGGATCTCCCCATCATAATTGCTGAAGAACCTCTTATGTGCGTTGTTAAAGGGGCGGGCCAGGCCCTCACTGAGCTAAAACTCCTCAAACAGATATCCATGAAAGAGTAGTCCCATGTCCGATTCCGGCGGTCCCCTGCGCGATTTCCTGACGCGCCACCGAGAGGGGCTGCTGCTGGCGTGTCTTCTGGTCGCGTCCCTTCTCATAATTAGCCAACAGGTCAAGGATGAGACCGGTATGACCTACCTGAAAAGGGAAGGTCTCACCCTGATGTCGCCCTTCCAGAGGGGCGCTAGTGCCCTGACCCATACGACGTCCGGGATCTGGCGCGATTATTTCTACCTCTTCGGTGTCCGGTCGGAGAATCGTCGGTTGAAAAGCGAGGTTAACCTGTTAAAAGGCGAGGTGCAGTTTCTCAGGGAGGAACTGCACCGGGCGGGGCGCCTTGTCGAATTTGAGCAGTTTAAAAATGAAACCGGCTTCGTGGGCGTCGCGGCACGTGTTATCGGCGAGTCCCCTGATCCGTGGGTCAGAACGATAGTGATCAATCGCGGATCCGGTGATGGTATCAGGACGGATATGCCGGTGGTTACCCCTGAGGGACTTGCAGGACTGGTAATTGAGGTTGCCGAGGGAAGCTCCGTTGTTCGCCTCCTCGTTGATCGGTCCTCTCAGGTCCCGGTCCTGGTGAGCAGGTCCAGGGCCAGGGCCATCCTCGAAGGCGAGAACTCGGGGACATGCCAGATGAAATATCTGGACAGGACGGAGGACGTCCGTAAGGGTGATTCAGTAACCACCAGCGGGCTGGCCGGAACATATCCTCGGGGCATCCAGGTTGGTACCATCACCCAGGTTATCAAGAAAGAACATGGTCTTTACCAGTATGCCAAACTCCTGCCGGCGGCCCCCATTAACCGTCTTGAGGACGTTCTGGTCCTCACCCGAAGAGAGGGGATGGGGGACGCGGAATGATCGTCTTTTATTATATCGTTCTCTTCGCTTTTCTGTTGGTCGCCCAGTCAGTGCTCATCCCGCTTGTTTTTCCCCAGTGGTTGACGAACTGCATTGACCTGCCTCTGATTGGGGTGGTCCATTTTGCGATCACCAGGGGAAAGAGGGCCGGAATGGTTTCCGGCATCTTCCTCGGTTATTTTCAGGATGCCATGGCCGGAGGGATACTTGGAATCAATGGAATCAGCAAGATCGTTGCCGGATACCTGGGAGGTGTGCTCAAGGAGAAACTTTTCGCCAAAGATGCCTTTCACCGGGCCGGTTCGGCATTGGGAGCCGTCCTGGGCGGGCTCGTTTCCAAGCTTCTGACCCTGTACAGCTTTTCCCTTCCCGCGCCCTCCATTGTGTCCTTGTCTGTCGTGGGGTTTGTGGTTGTCAACACCGCCCTCGTCCTGCTCATCAGTTCTCTCCTGGACCGTGTTGAATCTAAGATCGGCATCCGGGGTGATGAGGAACTGAGCCTGGGCGGGTGACACATGTCTTCCATCTCAAAGAGTGTCAGGGAACAGCTTCCCCTGATGGAAAAGAAACTGGCCGTCACTGTCGGGCTTGTCGTCCTGGGTTTTCTGTTCCTCCTGGGTGATTTCTGGAGACTTCAGGTCCTCCTTTACGGAAAATACCTGAACCTTTCCGACAATAACCGGATAAGGCTCGTTGAGATGCTCGCGACCCGCGGGATTATCAGGGACAGGAATGGGACAATTCTGGCGGACAGTACCCCCAATTACCAGTTGTCCGTGATGCCCGTTGATATGAATCCCGACCGGAAGGCGGAAATCATAAAACTGGGCAGCCTTCTGGGCAGAGACCCTGGTGATGTCCTGGACCGGCTCCTGACCGAGGCCAGACGTGCGCCATATAGAGCGATTATCATATTTGAAAACCTTGATTATCGGGAGGTGGCCCTTTTTGAGACCCGGCGGGACAGCTTCCCGGGTACTATCCTCAAGCCTGTCCCACGGCGTTTTTACCCCTACGGCAGCACGGCCTCCCATCTTCTGGGATATATCGGGGAGATATCCTCCGCCCAACTCGCCTCAGGGAAATACCAAGGGGCGCGCAGGGAAGATATGGTTGGGAAGTTCGGATTGGAGAAGGTTTATGATCGATATCTGCGCGGAAGGGATGGCGGCAGACAGGTGGAGGTGGATGCCCGGGGACGAGAGATTAACGTTCTCGGTATCACCGCACCTGTGCCCGGGGCTGATCTGACCACGACCATAGATATCCGTCTTCAGAAGGAGCTGGAGGATGCAATAGGCGACAACCATGGAGCCGGTGTCCTGCTGAACATAAGAACCGGTGAGGTCCTT
This sequence comes from Deltaproteobacteria bacterium, assembly GCA_013151915.1. NCBI lineage: Bacteria > Pseudomonadati > Myxococcota > Myxococcia > Deltaproteobacteria bacterium. The sequence continues at coordinate 27,296 of JAADHJ010000041.1, read as the reverse complement.
GCGATGGTAAGCCGGCCGGGTTTCGATCCCAACGAGTTCTCTCTCAGGCTTACCAGACAGAGATGGGAGGAGATCCTGAAGGATCCGAACCACCCGCTTCAGACCCGTGCAATCAGGGGTGTCTACCCGCCCGGGTCAACCTTCAAGGTAGTCACTGCCGTGGCGGCCCTGATGACGGGGACGCTGGACCCGGACAAGGATGTGACCTGTAAAGGGGGTTTCTATTACGGGGGCAGGCTTTATCATGACTGGAAGCGCGGCGGGCATGGGAATGTAAACCTGTATAAGGGGATTGTCGAGTCATGCGACGTCTATTTCTATCAGGCGGGGGAAAAAACCGGGATCGAAGGGTTGTCGAAATGGGCCTTCGCACTGGGGCTCGGGAGAAAAACCGGAATCGATCTTCCCGGTGAATCCGCGGGGCTGATCCCCACCCCCCAATGGAAACGCTCTGTCCACGATGTTCCCTGGTTCCCAGGCGAAACCCTTTCCGCCTCCATAGGACAGGGCTACGTCCTGGTGACCCCCATCCAGATGGCTAATCTCTTTGCCACGATCGCGAGACGGGGAATTATCAAGGCGCCCTATCTCGCCGAGGTGATCGTAAGCGCAGATGGAGAGGAACTATACCGAAAAGACCCGTCCGCTTCGTTGAACTCAAAGGTTTCCCCTGATGTCTGGGATCGGATCATTCCCGCTTTGGTGGGAGCGGTGAACGACCCGAAAGGCACGGCCCATGCTGCGAGGATTCCAGGTTTCACGGTTGCGGGGAAGACCGGCACGGCGCAGGTTGTCCGCCTGAAGGATTGGGAAGGCAAGAAGCCGGAGGAGATACCGCTGGAGTTGAGGGACCATGGCTGGTTTGCCGCTTTTGCTCCAGCGGAGGACCCTGAAGTGGCCGTCGCCGTGGTGGTCGAGCACGGGGGCCATGGTTCTTCCTCGGCTGCCCCCATAGTGGGCCGCATCCTCAGAAAATACAGGGAGATCATGGTAAAATCCGGTTACGATGCCGCCAAACCGCCGGGAGAGGGGACATGAAAAGGTTTTTCGGACTCCCGGACGTTGACTGGGTAATGCTCGCTTCAGCGCTGATCCTGTCTTTCATCGGTATCATGATCATACGATCCGCCACGGTTAACAACCCCTCGGAGGGATACTATCTCAAACAGGCCTACTGGCTGGCTGTGGCCGTAGCGGCCTACTTTGTGGGATATTTCATCGACAGGCGTCATCTGAGACGGAGCGCTTATCTGCTTTACGGAGCCGTTTTTGCGGTTCTTACCACTCTTGCCGTCGTGGGGAAAATATCGGGAGGCGTTCAGCGCTGGATTCACATCGGCGGGTTGACCATTCAGCCTTCTGAGATAGCCAAGCTCGCTCTTGTCCTGGCCCTTGCACGGTATTTCCACAAACAGAAGCAATCCCCGCCCTACGGGCTGGACGGAATCGCCGTTCCCATGGCCATGGTCGCGGCTTATGTGATCCCCGTTGCATTACAGCCGGACCTGGGGACCGCCATTTTTTTCATCCTTCTGGCGATACCAATTTTTCTGATGGTTGGGATAAAGAGGTGGACAATCCTCTTCATGACCGGAAGCGCGGCTCTGGTGGCTCCCTTTCTCTTTTTCACCATGAAGGGATATCAGCAGGAGAGAATCCTGAATTTCCTCAACCCCGAAAGGGATCCCCTGGGGTCCGGGTACCACATCGTCCAGTCCAAAATCGCCATAGGATCAGGAGGGTTTTTCGGCAAAGGATATCTCCAGGGAACCCAGTCACAGCTTCGTTTCATCCCCGAACAGCACACCGATTTCATTGTCTCCGTCCTGGGTGAGGAGTTCGGCTTCGTCGGGATCGTACTGGTCCTAGGGCTGATGCTGTTCCTGACGCTCTGGATGCTCAGTCACGTTGAGGCGACCCGGACCCGTTTCGGTGTCCTGACCGTGGTGGGCATTTCCTGCGGCCTGGCCATGCAGGAAGTCATCAACATCGCCATGGCCATCGGAATTCTGCCCGTGGTCGGTCTTCCGCTGCCGTTTCTCAGTTACGGGGGGTCGTCCCTGGTCAGTGTGTGGTTGGGGCTCGGCATAGTCGCCGGATTTAGAAGACGGAAAACTTGGCCCTAGACCCCATTCTTTCACCACAGTGCAGTCGCTTGCAGGCTGCACCACAGGGTTTTAAAGAAAAGGTTCATCCGGTTAATGCGTACCTTATATTACTATTTTGCTGTCATTGCGAGGAGCATCGAGGCAGACGAGAGTGACGCGGCAATCCCGGGCGGAGCTGAAAAGGTCAAAAGCTGATTTATCACAGTCATGCCACAGGGTTTTTTCAAGAGGGTTTCACCAGCCTTCGCGTAAAGCTTCGGCCGGTGAAACCCCGTGTACTCTGTGTTAAATTATCTTTTTACCCGATCTGGTATTCATCCAGGTACTCATTTCCAGGGTGACCCAAAGGTTAAAAACACCCCAGCATGCACTTTGTGATCCGAATCTGCTCCTCTCCTTCGTTGCAGATTCTGCCGATGGTTGTCAGGTGTATCCTGTTCTCATCTGCGATATGATGGGCATCGGCGCAGGACAGCTTTCCGTCAACCATGTGTTTCTCGATAATCTTCCGTATCTGTTTTTCATCCATATTTGCTCCTCACTTCGCAGGCCTTTTTGTAGATCTTCCGCCGGTTCTCCCCGGCAAGGTCCGAAAGGATCACCGCCGTCTGTTTTGCGGACAGGCCGGCCTGTCTCATCTCATTAATGGCTCTATCCAGATCCATGGGAAGGCGGGGAGCCTCGCCCCCTGCCAGAAGAAGTGTGATTTCTCCCTTGATCTTCCGGTTCTCCATCATGTCGAGAATATTCTTAACTGATCCGCGCAGGAATTCTTCGTAGATTTTGGTAATCTCGCGGGCGATCATGGCCTCACGGTTGCCCAGGACCTCCATGATATCGGCCAGTGTATCCCGGATTCGGTGGGGTGACTCATAGATTACCAGGGGATAGCCTGCATAGGCCAGTTCCCCGAGCCGCCTTTTCCTGGCCGCGCTGCGCGTCGGCAAAAACCCCTCGAAAATAAATCTCTCAAGGGACATCCCAGACACACTAAGGGCGGCTCCCAGGGCGTTGGGGCCTGGAACCGGTACGATCTGAATGCCCCTGTCAAGGGCGGCCCTGACGAGGTGGTGACCCGGATCCGAAAGCCCGGGTGTGCCGGCATCAGTTACCAGGGCAACGGATTGGCCATTCTCCAGGGCCTCCAGTATCCCTATGGAGGCCGCTTCCCTGTTTTCCTCCCGGTAGCTGACAAGGCGTTTTGCGATATCGAGATGATTAAGGAGATTGCGTGTTCGGCGGGTGTCCTCGGCTGCAACAATAGAGATGGACTGGAGGGTCAGGACTGCCCGGTGGGTGATGTCATCAAGGTTGCCGATGGGTGTCGCGACCACATAAAGGATGCCGGGCTTCAACTTCAGAGCCTCCTCTAAACAAATCGGGCGGTTGCATCACGCCCTTGCGGAAAAATTTTTCACCACGGGTCCACGGCTTGCGCGTGAGATGGATCGACGATGGATGTGCATTATCGTGATGGTTCAGTCCTCCAACCTATAGAGCAGAGAAAGAAAAATGTCCAATCCCCGTATCTGTTCTTCCCCTCTGGACACTGGGCCGTCTCCCGCGGGGTTGGACCAATTGGCGATAATGCAATAAGATGCGCATTAACCGGATGAAACTCAGGTATAATGATCAATATTGACAGACTCGCAAAAAGTCATCAATGCGCCCACTAATGGGCGCCCAAATAAACAACTTGCAGCGCAAGTTGTTTATTTGTAAGGAAAGTGAAAATGACACTTTTCGCTTTCCGTGGAGTAAAAAGCCATTAACGGACTTTTTACGACCCTATCAATGTTGGAAAGGTTGTTTGACAGGTAATGAACCCTCTGATAATTTTTCAGGCCACTGTCGGCGATGGAGGAAAGTACAATGAGGATTGGAATTCTGACGGGAGGCGGGGATTGCCCCGGGCTTAATGCAGTCATCCGTGCCGTAGTTCGCAAGGGTGTTCGGGAAGGTGACGCCATTCTTGGGATTCACCATGGCTGGCAGGGGATGCTTACCGGTCAGCACGAGGAGTTGACCCAGCGTTCCGTTTCCGGCCTGATACATCGAGGCGGCACTATCCTTCACACTTCGCGTACCAACCCTTTCAAAGAGGATGGCGGCAGTGAAAAGGTCGTTGCTACCTTCAAGCGGTTTAACCTGGACGGACTCATCGCCATAGGTGGTGATGATACACTGGGCGTGGCGAATAAATTGTTCAAAATGGGTCTGCCTGTCGTGGGTGTTCCGAAGACCATCGATAATGATCTTTCCGGGACCGATTTTACCTTTGGTTTCGATACGGCGGTGACGGTGGCAACGGAAGCCATAGACCGGCTGCACACCACCGCCGAATCCCACGACCGCGTAATGGTTGTTGAGGTGATGGGCAGGCAAGCGGGATGGATTGCCGTATACTCCGGCCTCGCAGGCGGCGCGGACGTTATCCTGATCCCTGAGAAGCCGTTTAATCTCGACGAGGTGGCCGAGGTTATCAAGGCCAGACATTCGCGTGGAAAGAACTTTTCCATCGTTGTGGCTGCAGAAGGTGCCCACATGGGTTCAAAAAATGACCAGGGTCTTATCAAACAATCCGAGGAACTGGACGAGTTCGGTCACGCGCGTCTGGGCGGCATCGGCCAATTCCTCGCCAAAGAACTTGAAAACAGGACCGGATTCGAGAGCAGGGTTACGGTATTGGGGCATGTCCAGAGGGGAGGGTCCCCGACACCCCATGACCGTATCCTGGCTACCATTTACGGTGTCAAGGCCCATGACCTTGTTCATGAGGGTAAATTCGGGACCATGGCCGCCCTCGTGGGTGGACATATCGATTCCGTCAGTCTCGAAGACGCGGTCAGGAAACTGAAGACCGTGGATATGAATATCTATAAGATCGCGGAGATCTTCTTTGGGTAAAGAGACAAAAGAATCACATGGGTGAACGACCATCGAAAATCGCCGTTATCGGGGGCGGCAGCTGGGGTACGGCCCTCGCCGTCCACTGTGCCCGGTTGGAAATACCGGTTTCCCTGTGGGTATTCGAGGAGGATCTGGCCCGGAGGATGGCCCGGACAAGGGAGAACGATGTCTTTCTTCCGGGGATCATGCTGCCTTCCGGGATAATCCCCACCGCAAGCCTGGAGGAGTGCCTGGCCGGCGCACAGATGGTTCTCTCCGTTGTTCCGTCCCATGTGATCAGGGAGGTCTGGGATAAAGCGCGGTTTTTCCTGCCGGTAGACGCCATAATCGTCAATGCAACGAAGGGAATTGAGGAGGGTACATACCTGACGGCGAACGGGGTTCTTGCCGACACCCTGGGACAGGAAGTCTTGAAAAGGAAGGTGACCCTGTCGGGTCCCACCTTCGCCAGGGAGGTTTCCATGGGGCTGCCCGCCGCCGCTGTCATCGCGGGCATGGACAGCCGCCACAACACAGTAGTTCAGGAGGTCCTCGCGGCTGAGACCTTTCGGCTCTACACCAACATGGATCCAATCGGTGTAGAAATCGCGGGGGCACTGAAGAACGTCATGGCTATCTCTGTGGGCATGTGCGACGGCCTCCAGTTGGGGCTCAATGCCAGGGCGGCGCTTATTACCAGGGGCCTTGCTGAAATTACTCGTCTTGGCGTTGCCTTGGGAGCGGAACCTTTGACCTTTCAGGGGCTTGCCGGTGTCGGGGACCTGGTTCTTACCTGTACGGGGGACCTTTCACGCAACAGGACGCTTGGACTGAGGCTGGGCCGAGGCGAATCACTGGATGAGATAATCGGATCGTCACCCATGATCGCCGAGGGAGTCAGGACGACACGGTCCGCCCGCGGGCTGGCCGCCAGGACCGGGGTCGAGATGCCCATAGCAAGGGAGGTCTTCATGGTCCTGTACGAGGGTAAAGACGCCCGGTCCGCTCTAAAGAGCCTTCTGAGCCGCTCCCTCAAGGAGGAGGGTTCTTGAGTGAAAGAAAATCCTGACCCGGAGGAGGGGAACCACGATGGTGTATGATGGAGATATGCACAAGGCGAGCATCCTGAAAAGGGTAATGGCCAGGCTGGTGGATTTCCTGGTTGCCTGGGCCCTCGCTCTTTTTATCCCGCCTGCAGGAATTATCCTGGGGCTTATCTATCTGGCCGTCGCCGATGGCATTCAGAAGGGTCAGAGCCTGGGAAAGATGGTGTTTGGGCTTGAGGTGCTCATGAGGGATGGCAGCCCGTGCGACCTGAAGTCCTCAATCTTCCGCAACCTTCCTTTTGTCCTCCTGTTCCTGTTCGCCGCCATTCCGATTCTTGGATGGATACTGCTGGTCATTGCAGCGATTCCCCTTATCCTCGTCGAGATGTGGCTCGTATTTGTGGACGAGACAGGAGAACGTCTGGGTGACCGGATTGCCGACACCCATGTGGTCGAGAGGCTTCGCTGATCAAAATACCATGGATAGACTTTTTACGACCCTATCAAATAAGATGACTTTGCAAAAGTCATCAACGCGCCCATTTAGGGGCGCGCAAATCGAAGATTTGTGAGGAGAGTGAAAATGACATTTTTCGCTTTCCGTTGAGTAAAAAGCCATGGATGGACTTTTTACGACCCTATCAATGATGAAGGACGCTTTTGTTCGAATTATATCCACGGGGTTGGGGGCCGGCTATTTTCCGGTGGCATCGGGGACAGCCGGAACAGTTGCCGCCATCCCCCTTTTCCTTTTTCTCTCGCACTGGTGGGGCGGTGCGGGAGTTCTGGCGGGTGCTATCGCTGTTGCTCTTGTAGGCATCCCGGTCTCATCCAGGATGGAGATTCTCCTGGGGGCCAAAGATCCCAAACCGGTTGTCATCGACGAAATCGCGGGGTACCTGGTCACCATGGCCGGGTCGCCTCCGGATCTTCTCCACATTGCGGCCGGTTTCCTTCTCTTCAGGTTCTTCGACGTAACAAAACTTCAACCCGCGAGGTGGCTGGAGGAGACACTACCCGGAGGGTACGGTATAGTCGCCGATGACATAATGGCCGGCCTGTTTTCCTGGGGCGCGCTCCGGGTCATGGAGTGGATGTTTCTTTGATGCCAAAACCGGCGGAAACTATGATGACTTCGTAAAAAGTCATCGTAGCGCCCATTTTCACTTTCCGTGGAGTAAAAAGCCATGGATGGACTTTTTACGACCCTATCAAACATGGAACCTGAGAATAAGCTGGGCCCCATCTGTAAACGGAATCGATGGCGTATCGCGGTGGCCGAATCCTGTACCGGTGGAATGGTCGGGAGCAGAATTACCTCTGTGCCTGGAAGCTCCGAATATTTTTCGGGTGGGGTGATCGCCTATTCCAACCAGTTGAAGATTGCGCTTCTCGGTGTTCCGTCCGAACTGATAGATAAGGAGGGTGCGGTAAGCGAGGCTGTCGCACGCACAATGGCCGTTGGCGTTGTTCGCGCAACAGGGGTGCAGGTGGGTCTGTCCATAACCGGCGTGGCCGGCCCGGGAAGTTCCGATCAAAAACCCCCCGGTACGGTTCATATCGCTGTGAAGACCCCAAAGGGGCTTGAGTCGAAAATGTTATCTCTTGCCGGCAGCCGGAAAGAGATAAGGGAGTTGACGGTCTCCAAAGCTCTTGAATTTCTGGTGGAAGCCTTGGAGAAAACGGATTCATGAGGCTGTTTGTCGCCCTGGCCCTGGACGAAAAGATCAGGGATGCTCTTAAAGCCGCTGTGGACGAACTGAGGAGGACCCGTGTTCCCGTCAGGTGGGTAAAACCTGATGGAATTCACCTGACCCTGAAATTTCTGGGCGAAACCCCCGGCGAAAAGATAGATTCCCTGAAGTCGACCCTTGAGAGAATTACATCCGGCGTCTATCCTTTTCCCATCACGGTATCGGGGATGGGAGCATTTCCGACTCTGTCAAATCCGAGGATCATATGGGCCGGTGTCCTGGAGCCATCGGGTTCCCTGGAAAAGGTTTGGGACTCGCTGGAGGCTGCTGCCGCTGCCATGGGCTGGAAGAGGGAACGAAGAGGTTTTCGCCCCCATGTGACGGTCGGAAGGGTCAAGGGAAATATCAATATCAAGCAACTTGCCTCAGCAGTGGGAAATATGCAGGATAGTGTCTGGGGGGAACAGGAGTCGAGGGGACTGTCTCTTTACCGCAGTTATCTCGATCCCGGCGGGGCGAAATATGAGGTAATACGGTTTTTCCCCTTCCTCGGGGGTACGTAGCCCCTTTATGGCAAAATGGTATGGAATTTGCTATTATTCCTCGGTTATTAGCGCTACCAGGCCGGGAACATCTGGAGGATGTGTAAAATGGCACAGAATAAGGATAGAGAAAAAGCGATCGAAGCAGCTGTCGGCCAGATAGAAAGGCAATTCGGCAAGGGATCGATAATGCGGTTGGGGTCGGATGAACCGCTGCCGAACATTCCCGTCATATCTTCCGGCGCTTTGCCCCTGGACCTTGCTCTGGGGGTGGGTGGCATCCCCCGCGGCAGGGTCACAGAAATATACGGCCCGGAATCCTCGGGGAAAACCACCATGACGCTCCATTTTATTGCTGAGGCCCAGAAGGGTTCAGGAGTTGCCGCGTTTATCGACGCGGAACACGCCCTTGACATCGGCTACGCGCGAAAGCTTGGTGTCAAAACCAACGACATGCTCATATCGCAGCCCGATACGGGTGAGCAGGCCCTGGAGATTACCGAGATGCTGCTGCGAAGCGGGGCCATCGATATCATAGTCATCGACTCGGTGGCCGCCCTCGTACCCCGGGCCGAAATAGAGGGTGAAATGGGTGATTCCCACATGGGGCTCCAGGCCCGGCTCATGTCCCAGGCCTTGAGAAAGCTCACAGGGGCCATAAGCAAGACGAGGACGGCCCTCGTTTTTATCAATCAGATCAGGATGAAGATAGGTGTAATGTTCGGCAACCCGGAGACGACCACCGGGGGTAACGCCCTGAAATTCTACGCCTCCGTCAGAATGGATATACGTCGTATCGGCACACTGAAGGATGGAGACACTCCCATCGGGAGCAGGGTTCGGGTGAAAGTTGTCAAGAACAAGATGGCCCCGCCCTTCCGCCAGGCCGAATTCGACCTGATCAATGGAGAGGGGATTTCAAAGGAAGGCGCCCTGTTGGATATGGCCCTGGATGCGGATCTGGTCAGTCGGAGCGGCGCCTGGTACTCCTACGGTGAACAGCGTATCGGACAGGGGAGGGAAAATACACGGAAATTTCTCAAGGAAAATCCTGATGTTACCATGGAGCTCGAAGGGAAGGTCAGGGAGCATTACGAGATTGTACCCCGGGAACCTGAGGTAAAAGGAGAATCCGAATGAGTGAGCAGGCTCCACTGGACATCAATCAACTGCTCCGACAAGCTGCGGGCTACGGGGCGTCTGACCTCCATGTGAAGGTGGGTAATCCACCGGTTATCCGGGTGGATGGCGCGCTTCACCCTCTTCCCCAGACAAGACGCGTTACCCAGGAAGAGGTCATGGATATAGCCTTCAGCGTCATGAATGACGCGCAGAAAGATCGATTCAAGAGGAGCAGCGAACTGGACATGGCCTACAGCGTACCCGGGCTTGGCCGATTCAGGGTCAATATTTTCCAGCAGAGGGGGACAATCGGTATCGTTTTTCGGCTCATACCGGTGAAAATCAAATCCATTGATGAACTGAACCTGCCTGAAGTTCTGGAGTCCCTTGCCATGCAAGCACGTGGACTGATCCTCGTTACGGGCACCACCGGCAGTGGAAAGTCCACTACTCTGGCGGCCATGATCCATCATGTCAATCAGAAACGAACGGCCCACATCATGACCATCGAGGATCCCATCGAGTACCTTCACCGGGACATCAAGAGCCTGATCAACCAGAGGGAAGTAGGCTCCGACACCCTGTCCTTCGGAGCGGCGCTAAAGAGCGCACTGAGGCAGGATCCCGATGTGGTGATGGTCGGCGAGATGAGGGATTTTGAGACCATCGAGACTGCATTGGTGGCAGCGGAGACGGGGCACCTCGTCATGAGCACCGTCCACACCGTGGACGCAACGGAGACGATCAACAGGATTATCTCTGTATTCCCGCCCTATCAGCAGAAACAGGTCAGGATCCAGTTGGCCGGGGTCCTGCGGGGGGTCATCTCCATGCGCCTCGTCCCGAGGTCCGATGGAAAGGGAAGGGTTCCAGCTGTGGAGATTCTCGTTGCGACCAACCGCGTTAAGGAATGCATAGTCGACAAGGACCGGACACACGAGATTACCGATATCATCGGGGCCGGTTATACCCAGTATGGGATGCAGACCTTTGACCAGGCACTGATGATACTTTTCAAAAGGAAGCTTATCACATACGAGGAAGCCCTTCGCCAAAGCACGCGTCCCGACGATTTCGCGCTTAAGGTCAAGGGCATTGATGCCACCGATGAGTCGTGGGTGGAGTTTGAGAAAATGCAGAAAGACCAGGAAGTCCCGTCGGAAAACGGGAATGGTGAGGGAGACACAAAGACAGACGGCATGCAGATCGACAGGTTTTGATGTTAAATCGAAGATTTGTGAGGGAAGTGAAAATGACATTTTTCGCTTTCCGTTGAGTAAAAAGCCATTGAAGGACTTTTTACGACCCTACCAAAGTTGATGACTTATTACCATCAAAGCGCCCGCTTAGGGGCGCTCAAATCGAAGATTTGTGAGGGAAGTGAAAATGACATTTTTCGCTTTCCGTTGAGTAAAAAGCCATTGAAGGACTTTTTACGACCCTACCAGAGGATGGAGGAAAAAAGTTGAAGGGTGCCGAGATCAGGGAAGCGTACCTGGAATATTTCGAGAGCAAGGGGCATCAACGGGTGGGAAGCTCTTCCCTGGTCCCGCGGAGCGATCCCAGCCTGTTCTTCACTAACGCCGGGATGGTGCAGTTCAAGGACCTTTTCCTGGGGCTGGAGAAACGTGATTATGTCAGAGCTACATCTACCCAGAAGTGCATGAGGGTATCAGGTAAGCACAACGACCTGGAGAACGTCGGTAGAACAGCCAGGCACCATACCTTTTTCGAGATGTTAGGCAACTTTTCCTTCGGGGACTATTTCAAGAAAGACGCCATTTCCTTCGGCTGGGAATTTCTGACCAGGGTAGTAAACCTGGATCCGGACAGGCTCACCGCTACGGTTTTTCAGGACGATGACGAGGCCTATGACCTGTGGGAAGAAATCGCCGGCCTCCCGACCGAGAGGATCGTCAGGCTCGGAGAAAAGGATAATTTCTGGTCCATGGGCGACACGGGACCGTGCGGCCCTTGTTCCGAGATCATTTATGACCAGGGGGAGAAATACGGGTGCGGCGAGAAGACCTGCGGGCCTGCCTGCGACTGTGGACGATTCCTGGAACTGTGGAACCTTGTCTTCATGCAGTACAATCGGGATAAGTCCGGAAAACTAGCCCCCCTTCCAAAACCCAGTATCGACACGGGCATGGGTCTTGAGCGGCTGACCGCCGTCCTTCAGGGCCAAGACAGCAACTACCACACGGACCTCGTTTTTCCATATCTCCAGGAGGCATCCAGGATCTCCGGCGTAAAATACGGAGCCGCCGAGGGGAGCGACGTGAGCCTCCGCGTGATAGCCGACCACATACGCGCGGTCACTTTTCTGGTAGCGGATGGTGTTTTCCCATCCAGCGAGGGCAGGGGCTATGTCCTCAGGAGGATCATGAGAAGGGCCGCCCGGCACGGGAAGCTGCTTGGCCTGGATGATCCTTTCCTGTACAGGATATGTCCCCTCGTTGGGAAGAATATGGGGGGCGCTTTCCCTGAGCTCGAAGAGAATATGGATACCGTGGTCAAGGCCGTACATCTGGAGGAGGAACGTTTCGTCAGGACCCTGGACCAAGGATTACGGCGCCTTTCCGAGCTCATGGAGCAGACACGGAGCCGGAACCTGAAGGAACTGCCCGGGGACGAGATCTTCCGCCTGTACGACACGTTCGGCTTCCCCCTCGATCTTTCAGAGGATATCGCTTCCGAGAGCGGTATGACTGTGGATGTCGAGGGTTTCAACCGCGAAATGGAGCTTCAGAAAAAGCGGGCGAGAGCCGCCTGGACGGGATCTGGTGAAGAGGATGTGCCCGCGGTATACCGAGCCCTTCGGGAAAAGACCGGCACCGTCCATTTTATAGGATACGAGGAAGAAGAAAACGCCGCAGCCACTATCGTCGGAATTTCCGAGGGCGGGCGTGTGCTTGACGCATGGTCCGGCGAAGGCGAGATCGAGCTCGTCCTGGACCATACCCCTTTCTACGGTGAGAGCGGCGGACAGGCCGGCGACACCGGTTTGCTGGAAGGCGACGGATTCAAGGCATCCGTTTTCAACACTACCCGTCCTCTGCCGGACCTGGTCGTCCACCACTGCCGTTTCCCGGATGCGGCTAAGGTCAAACTGGGCGACATATGCACCGCCCGTATCGATCATGACGCCAGATCAGCTACCAGGCGTAATCACACCGCTACACATCTTCTCCAGGCGGCACTGAGACGGACCCTTGGCGAGCATGTGAAACAGTCGGGATCCCTGGTGAATCCCAGCCGCCTGCGCTTCGACTTCACCCACTTTTCCGGCCTGCTCAGGGAGGAGATTGAACGGATCGAGGACCTTGTCAACGGGAATATCATGGAAAATATTTCCGTCAAGACCCGTGAAATGTCCTCCGAGGAGGCGATGAAGGAGGGCGCCATGGCCCTCTTTGGGGAAAAGTACGGGGATGTGGTCCGGGTCGTGTCGGTGCCGGGAGTCAGCATGGAACTTTGCGGCGGCACCCATGTGAACCGGACGGGTGATATCGGTCTTTTCAGGGTTCTTCAGGAATCCAGTGTCGCTGCCGGTGTGCGAAGGATCGAGGCCGTGACAGGGGCCGGCGTTCTGAGCAGGATCAGGGAGGAGGAAGACGCCCTCCGGGAGATGGCCGAAGCGGTGAAGGTATCGGCTCCGGAACTCCCGGCGCGAATTCGCAAACTCCTGTCGACGATTCAGGAACAGGAAAAGAAAATCCGGGATCTCCAGAGGGGATTGGCCGGAGGCGGGACGGATCTGGCGAACATGGTTAAGGAGGCCGGCGGGATCAAGTACCTTGCAGCCGAGGTGCCCGGTCAGGATCCCACCTCCCTGAGGGATACCGCCGACCGGATGAGGGACAAAATCGGAAGCGGAGTGGTCCTCCTTGGAACAAGGGATGAAAACAAGGCCTACCTGGTATGCGTGGTGAGCCGTGACCTGGTGGAAAACTTCCCGGCCTCCGAATTGATAAACCGGCTGGCCCCCCTCGTGGATGGAAGAGGCGGCGGGCGTCCGGACATGGCCCAGGCAGGGGGCAAGCGGCCGGGAGGGCTGGACGAGATTATCGGCCGTGTGGGGACGACGCTTCAGGAGATGTCTGGATGAAAAAATGGGGACCACTGTCCCTACTTGTTCTGTTCGGCCTGTCTTTGACCCTCACGGCCTGTTGGATCCCGCTTCCCAAGGAAACGGCCATCGTCGTTCAGGTCATGGAAGGGGCGGATCCCAATGGGATTCCTGTGGACGGCGTCCAGGTCCGCGTGGACGGGACCACCCTTGTTACCGGCGTACGCAATACGGGCCAGGTATTTAAGAGCCTGTCCGTAGGCGGGGTCCATACGGTCCAGGTGGATCCGGCGAGTCTCCTCGACCCACAGGGAGGCAGGGGGTGGGTCATCCGGGGGAGCCACATCTCGGGGGAGGGCGCGGAGGGAACGTACCAGGCCTACGCCGATCGCGGTTTCGCAGTGGGAGATACGACAATGGCTGTCCCTGTCGCCGATGGCTTCATCACGGTTGTCACCGTCTACCTCGATGAATTGCAGGTATCTCCTGTTGACAACCAGTGGCTGACGGACGGGCGGGACACCTCATCCCCTTACCGTGCGGGCGATACCGATGAGTTCGCGTCGACGATTCTGCCCACCTTCTGGTGGCGGCAGGAACCATCCCTCACCGGCACGGTTGGTTTCAGATTCCAGCTCTGGCAGGACACGGACGGCGACACCCGGTTTCCCCTCGGTATCCGGGATGCGTCCGGATACACCAACACCCTGCCCGGCATCGAGCCCGACTGGGAGGTTCCGCTGGCGGGTCTCCAGGGGGCGCGGGCGGCGGGCACAGGTCAGACGATCCTCTGGTCCTCCCGGACGGATGGGTACCCGGCGGACGCCTACGATCTTTACTACGCGCCCACGGCCTCGTGGAACAACGTTGATTGGGGGAAAAACTTGGTGGTCAGGGGTATTCAGTGGGCCCCCGCAGGAGGGGCGCTCTTCTTCACCGTGGGTCCCGGCGCTCCCTATCCCAACGACACGTTGCTGCTGAAAAACGGAACCGGGTACACTTTCGGCCTTCGCGCCCGGGATGCATCCGCCAACCTTGACACCCTTTCGGCCACATCCACCCGGAACGTTACGCCTGTTTCGGGGGGTACATCGCTGGGGAGCGCCAGCATTTCCTCAACCATTGCGACAGACGTGGGTGGGGAATTGAGTTTTGTTCTGGACAATTCCCTTAACTCCGGAACCATACTCCATCATGTTTATGCAGCCCCTTCAGCTACCGAGACTTACGACCCGAGATACATTCGAAAAGATGTCTCATACACCGGATCTCCGGTCCCTGTAACACTTACCGGCCTTGTCAACGGGACGAACTACTACATCGGTGTTGAGCCCTTCGCGGCAAACGGCGACGTCGGAATTGCCGGAACGCCAATCTCCGCCGTCCCGGCGGTCCCGGTGGGTTCCACTTCCGGACCTTCCTGGATCGCCACCAACTTCACCATTTCGCCGGGAACCCCCGGGACGGTCCTCGCCTCATGGGGTACGGCAGCTGCATCTTCAACCATTACCTACCGGCTGTACCACGCGCCCGGCTCCGTCGCCGCATCCGACGCCGGCGCCTACGCATCAGGGACCTACGCCTTCATCGACACCACCGGCACATCCGCCACCGTTGGGGACATGGTGAACGATGTTTCCTACGGGTTTGCCGTCGTTGCCATAGACAGCGCGGGAAACGGTTCGTCGAGGTGGTTGACCACCACCTCGACTCTCTCCGGTTCAGGCGGCCCCGTATGGGACACCGGATCGCCCTCCATCTTCTCCAGCGTCCGTTGGTCTTCAGGCTCCACCGTCTATCCCCTGGGCTGGACCTACCGCTATGACGGCTTCCCCCTGGGGCAGGATCCCGCGGCAACCCCACCCGAGGGTGAGTACGTCTGGCGTGTGATCCAGGACAACGGGGAGCCGGCCGCACACATCGACGGTAAACTGGGCGCCTTTTATACCTACAACGGATACTACTACTCCTCCACCGCGTCCGGCGCCCTCCAGATGACGGGACCTTCTTCCAATGTGAACCACCATAGGGTCTTCTCCTTTATGGAGGCCGGCATTCCCCCGCTCAACCTGGCCAGCGATATCATGGGGTCGCCCCTCGACAGCTCCGCCACCCCCAATAACAGTTATCAACAGCGGCCCGCCTCGGATTTTGCCGGCCTCCTTGAATCCGGGACCGACCCCGACCAGGTCAATCAGATGGTAATCAGATATCAGACCAACAGGTACGGCGAGGCGGTATTCTCGAAGAATATCGGCGGTGATTTTTTGGGCATCCTCAAAATTTCTACCATGAACCGGGCCACCAACCTGGCATCGGAACCGCCGTATCTGCAATATAAAGACTTTTTGGAAACGTATAATCACACGAACGGGGACCTTGTAGATTTCCCAAGTGCCATCTATCCGTTGGTTTTCTCCGGTGATCTGGCTGATCCCGATTACCAGAACCCGGATCTTGCGCCGTAATGGAACCCGTGGAGTAAAGAGCCATGGATGGACTTTTTACGACCCTGTCAAAGTCAGGTAAATATATATTCACGGCGGTTGACCTGCTTCTCATCATGGCGGCGGCCTTTTTTGCATCGCAGATCATCCTCACCGCCTTTGTTCCTCCCGGGGCCGAATCGGTTGCGCGGTCCCGAACCGTTGTTTTATCCAAGAACCCCTCCGGGAAAGGTTATGGCGGAGACGCCGACGCGGCCGCGGTACTGCACAGAAACCTGTTCGGCAGTCGTATCGGTCAAACCCCTTCCGATAAGAACGAAAACGCGGCCGTCGGGGGGAGTCTTCCGGGAAGCGCCCTTCCCCTCCAGCTGCTGGGGACGGTGGTCAATGTCAAGGGTGGACGTTCATTCGCCATTATTCAAAACAGCAGTACGAATAAGCAGCAGCTGTACTTTGCGGGGGATTTTGTCGCCGACGGGGTGACCCTGGTCTCAGTGGCCAGGAACAGGGTCATACTGATGAGGAACGGACATCGGGAGGTCCTGGAGAAGATTGCAGAAAGAGCCGCCGCCCCGTCTGCGAGGAAGTTCGGCGTCCGGGCGGTTCGTTCCGGAAGGGAAAACACCGGCGGCATAACGGTCAGAAAGGTTTCCGACAATAACTATGTCATGGACCGCAGAGAGGTTGATGGAGTTCTTGGGAATTTCAGCAAGCTTTTGACCCAAGTACGTCTGATTCCACACTTCTCCAACGGGAAGCCGGACGGGTTCAAGGTTTTTAATATCCGACCCAACAGTCTCTTCATGAAGTTGGGCATGGTCAACGGCGACATCATTAAACGGGTAAACGGGCTGGAGATATCCGGTCCTGAACAGGCCCTGCAGATGTTCCAGCAGCTAAAGGACGAAAGCCGCATCACCCTGGTGATTGAGCGGTTCCGGAAAAATCTCACCCTTCATTATGAAATAAGGTGATAATGCCATGAAAAAGAAAATCCACAGGAAAATTCCGGCGATCCTTCTTACTGTAATCCTCATGGCCATACCCATGAAAGCCCTGGCCGCGTCGGCCTATAAAATTGATTTTAACGGTGTGGATATACGGAAGGTTATTGAGACGGTGAGCGAAATCACCGGCAAAAACTTCCTGATCGATGATCGTGTCCAGGGGCGGGTTACGATGGTTGGCCCCAAATCCCTGACTGCCGATGAGATCTACCAGGTGTTTCTGTCGATTCTGAGGGTAAAGGGGTATGCCCTGGTCCCCGCCGGCAGGATCAACAAGATCGTACCGGCGGCCAACGTAGCTAGTTATAATATGGACACGGAGGTAGGCGCTACGGCCAAAAAAAAGGTGGGGGACCAGTACATAACCCAGGTCATACACGTCCAATACACCAGCGCGGATGACCTTAGGAACCTGCTCGCGCCCCTTATCCCCAAGAGCGACAGCATCACCGCCTATGGCCCGACAAACCTGCTTATCATCACCACCACCGAGTCCCTCCTGTCCCGCCTCGGCCAGATCATATCCGTGGTGGATGTGGCCGGAGCGCGGGAAGAGATCCGCACTATCAAGGTGAACTACGCCCCCGTGGAAGATCTCGCCGGGAAGATTACCCAGATTATTCAGAAACAATCCAGGCCGGTGGTCGTGCCCCGCCGCTCGGCCAGGGGCATCCAGCCGGCGCAGGCGGCGTCTCTGATGGAGACAAAGATTATCCCGGATGACAGGACCAACTCCATCATCGCCATAGGAGACGTCCAAACCCTCGATCGGGTGGAGGCTTTAGTAAAACAACTGGACGTATCAATGCCGGCGGGGAAGGGGAAGATCCACGTCTACTACCTGCAGAACGCGGATTCGGATGATCTGTCCAAGGTCCTCATGGGAATTCCTGTGAAGCAGGTATCGAACCAGGTCAAGGCAACCTCCGGCAATCCGGGACAGGCTGCAGCAAGAACCGGCACGCCTGAACTGGATATTTCCATTATCTCGGATCCGGCGACCAACTCCCTGGTGATCACAGCCAAACCCGAGGATTACGCTGTCCTGGAGTCTGTAATCAGGAAACTGGATGTGCCGCGGGAGCAGGTCCTTGTGGAGGTCCTGATCGCTGAGGTATCGATGGACAAGACGCTGTCAATGGGTGTGGAATGGCGCGCCGCCAACAAATTCAATAATGGTACCCTGGGGTTTGGAGGATCCACCTTCGGCGCGTTGGATTCACTGGTCACTTCATTTCCAAGTACCCCGAGCGGACTTGTCGTCGGGGCCCTCGGTGAGACGATTTCCTTTAATGTGGGCGGTCAGGTGGTTGACGTTCCAAACCTTGGAACGCTCATCAGTCTGCTCCGCACGGATTCGGACGTGAACATCCTTTCCACCCCCACTATCGTGACCATGGATAACCATGAAGCTGAAATCGTCGTGGCCCAGAACGTTCCGTTTCAGACCAGCACCAAGTTTGATGCCAACAATCAGCCGGTCATCACCTTCGATTACCGGGATGTGGGCCTGACCCTGAGGATTACCCCCCAGATCAACTCCGAACGGTTTGTCAAACTGGATATCTTTACCCAGCTTGAGGCTCTGGTTGCCAACACCATCAACACCGGCCTTTCCCGGGAGATCGCCCCAACGACCCTCAAGCGCAAGGCCAATACAAGTGTGGTTGTCTCTGATGGTCAGACGGTGGTTATCGGAGGGCTGATCAGGGACGACAAGACCAAAGTCGTCAGCCGGGTCCCGGTGCTTGGAAGCCTGCCGATACTCGGGGCTCTGTTCCGCAAGGAGTCGACCGTTGCGAGCAAAACAAACCTCCTGATCTTTCTCACCCCTCATATTATCGCAAATCCGAAGGATATGCAGGAGGCCTCCCAATACAGTGTCCGGAAGCAGACACTCCTCCCCATGGAGAGGATGGAAGATACCGGGTTGGTGGAGCGCCCCGCTGTTGATGGAGAGAAGGCCCCGGACAAACCCGGGAAAGAGGGAAAATGAAAGGACACGCTTTTTCGGACAGGCTCGGTGAGGCCCTCGTGGAACGTGGCCTTCTGACCATTGCCCAGGTCGAGGAGGCGAACCTCCAGGGGGAGAGGATGGGAACGACCCTGGACGAGGCCCTTCTCCACCTTAAAATGCTGGGGGAAACCGAAATTCTTGATATGCTCGGGGATGTGTCCGGCGTACCCTTCATCGAGGATTTTTCGGTCCGGGTGCGTGAGAGGTCCGCAGGGCATCAGATCCCCATCCAATATGCGCGTAAACACTTTCTTTATCCCTTCGTGGATGCTGAAACCGGGGAGACCAGGGTCGCGGTAAATCAACTGAATCATGAGGTGCTTGAAAACGTCAGCGTCTTTCTGGGAGCGGTGGTGAAACCCGTCCTTTCCACAAGAAAGGCCATATCCGAGGCCATCAATCTGACCTACGAGAGATCCTCCGACTCCGCCGATATGGTCATTGAAAATCTTGATAACGGTGGCCTTGCCATTCATGCCGGCGAGTTCGATGAACCCCAGGACCTCCTTGACTCTTCCGACGAGGCTCCCATTATCAGCTTCGTCAATTCCCTCCTTTATGAAGCGGTTCGGGAGAGGGCCAGCGACATCCATATCGAGCCATTCGAGGGAGACCTCTCCGTTCGCTACCGGGTGGATGGGGTCCTGCACAACGTTCACTCCCTGCCCAAGAGGCTTCATTCCCCCATAATTTCACGTGTCAAAGTTATGGCGGACCTCGATATCGCCGAGAAGCGCCTGCCCCAGGATGGGAGGATTCGGATCAAGATCGCCGGAAAGGACATTGACATCCGGGTGTCCATCGTGCCGACACGTTTTGGAGAGCGGGGCGTTTTAAGGCTCCTGGATCGATCCCAGGTTCTGCTGGGCTTAGAGGAGATCGGGATGGCTTCCGATCACCTCAGGTCCATGGAAAGGATCGTCCATTCCAGCCATGGCATTACCCTCGTGACCGGTCCAACAGGAAGCGGAAAGACAACCACCCTCTACGGGGCGCTTACCAGGATCAACTCCGCCGACAGGAACATAATCACGGTGGAGGATCCGGTGGAATATCAACTCAGGGGGATAAGCCAGATCCAGATCAACCCGAAAATAGATCTCACCTTTGCCAACGGGCTGCGATCCATCCTTCGGCAGGATCCCAATGTGATTATGGTAGGCGAGATACGGGATCTGGAGACGGCGGAGATTGCGATTCAGGCTTCCCTGACAGGCCATCTCGTTTTATCGACCCTTCATACCAATGATGCGGCGGGAGCGGTTACCCGGCTTATCGACATGGGGGTTGAGCCGTTTCTGGTGGCGTCCTCCGTCACCGCCATTCTGGCACAGAGGCTCGTTCGGAAAATCTGCCCCCACTGCGCAGAAACATACGTTCCCCTTGAGGAGGAGTTGGCAGAACTCGGCTGGGAATCGAATGAGATACCCGATGGCCGTCTGTGGAAGGGCGCGGGGTGTCATCAATGTCTGGGGACCGGCTACGTTGGCAGGACGGGAATCTATGAGCTACTCATGGTGACGGACAGGATCAAGGCTGCGGCCCTGAAAAATCCTGACAGCGGCACGGTTCACCGGATAGCCATCGAGGAGGGCATGAGAACCCTGCGGCAGGACGGGGGGAGGAAGGTCCTGGATGAAGTGACCACGGTGGAGGAGATTCTCAGGGTTACTCAGGAGGAGGCCGGTCATGCCCCTGTTTGAGTACAGCGCCCTGGATACCAAGGGTAGAAAGCGCGCCGGGTTTGTTGACGCCGGCACCCTGCATGCGGCCCGCGAACGGTTAAAGACCAATGGGCTTTACGTAATTTCACTGGAAAACGCGGCTGCCCGGAAGGACGATTCTTCTTCCAGGGAATTTTTTCTTTTCGAGCGTATGAACCGAAAAGACCTTGCCACTACCGCCCGTCAGCTCGCAACGCTCCTTAAAGCCGGGCTCACGCTCGTTCAGGCACTGGAAGCCCTCATGGAACAGGTAGAAAAACCAGCTGTCCGCAAGGTGCTAAGCAGTGTCCGCAATGGGATTAACGAAGGAAAATCTTTCCATGAAGCTCTTGCGGAGCATCCATCGGTGTTTCCGCCTATCTTTATACAGATGGTAAGGGCAGGGGAATCCGGAGGTTTTCTGGACACCATTATGACGCGTCTGGCCCTCACCCTGGAGAAGGAAACCCGTCTTCGGGGCAGGATCATGGCGGCGCTTACCTACCCGATTATCATGACGATCCTCGGTTTTACCTTCCTGCTCTTTCTTTTTGCCTATGTTGTGCCCCAGGTCGTGGGAATCTTTTCGGATTTCGGCAGAACCCTCCCGGTGCCCACACGGATCCTGCTGGTTGTCAGCGATCTCGCCTCGCGTTACTGGCCTGCCCTTATCGTTGCCGTCGTGCTGATTTTTCTTCTGTATAGAAACCTGTCGGGCAGCGCCAGGTTCGGGCCGGTCGTGGACGGTCTGAAGCTGAAAGTGCCCGTGTTCGGCCGGCTTGTCCTGAAGATCGCGACCGTCAGGATGTGCTTCATCCTCGGGTCTCTCCTTCAGAGCGGCGTTCCGCTTTTGAAGTCCCTCGAGGTTGCGGGACAGGTACTCGGGAACCGGGTTCTCAGTTCGGCAGTTGGAGAGGCCGCCCTGTCCGTCTCTCGCGGTGGTTCCCTGGCGGATGCCCTGAGGGCCGGCGCGGTCTTTCCACCCCTTGTTCCGAGGGTTGTTGCGGTGGGGGAAGAGAGCGGAGAACTGGGTGGGATGTTGACGGGTGTTGCGGAGTCCTACGAGGAGGAGGTTACCACCTCCATTCAGGCTTTGACCTCGGTCATGGAGCCCCTCCTCATTCTTCTAATGGCCGGGGTAGTGCTGTTTGTTGTCCTTGCGGTGCTTCTTCCCATATTTGATCTGAACCAGCTTGTCAGATCGGGATAGAGGTATAGTCAAAAGCTTTTAACACAGCGCAGCCTTTCGCAGACTGCTCCACAGGGTTTTGAAGAGGGTTTGACAAAGAAGTTAACTTGAAAAAACTCTGTGAAACTCTGTGAAACCCTGTGTACTCTGTGTTAAATAAGTTTTTCCCTGTTCCGGTATTGATCCAGGTACGCATTGACCGGACGAAGCATAAATATAAAGAAGCCGGCAATTGGATTTTTTCACAGGAGAAGGATAATGAAAATTCCAAAAGGTGGACGGGAGAACGGATTCACGCTCATCGAGCTCATGGTGGTCATGGTCATTCTTGCGACGCTCATTACCATCGTTGCCCCCCGGTTCCTGGGTGAACCGGAGAAAGCAAGACATTTGAAGGCTGAAGTGACCATTTCCAATCTTGAGACGGCCCTCAAGACCTATTATCTGGATAATGGTTTTTATCCGACTACGGATCAGGGCCTTGAGGCCCTGGTCAGGGAACCCACCACCGATCCGGTTCCCGGAAAATACCGTGATGGGGGCTATCTTGAAAAGGGAAAGGTTCCCGCAGATCCCTGGGGCAGGGATTACATCTATCTTTCTCCCGGTCTGCACGGAGAGTTCGATATCGTTTCCTATGGGGCCGATGGGGTTGAAGGGGGCGAAGGAAAGGATGCGGACATCGAATCCTGGACCCTTGAGTAGAAGACCGTGCGGCAGATACCCCGTCCCCGGAAATGCCCGGAGTGGAAGAATCGTTACCGATGGGGGATTTACCCTCCTGGAGTTGGTCATAGTTATGGTGATAATCGGTATCGCCATCGGGATTATCCTGCCAAGACTGCCCGATATCTCGGGGTTGGAGCTGGATCGCGGCATCAGAAAGCTGGGAATGCTGATCCAGCTCACCAGGGATCGGGCCGTAACCCTCAGGCGCTACTACAGGCTGGATTTTGATATGGACCAGTCGGTCGTCACGGCTTCATACTTTGGCCCGGAGGACAAATATATTCCAGATGAGGATGTCAGGATTCTACGGCTTCCCGAAGGGATGAAGATAGTGGACGTGATAACGGTCGGTGAGGGGAAGAAAAACGAGGGAACAGGGGAGATCCATCTGTCGCCCCGGGGGATTATCGAGCCTTCAATTATCCATGTGGGGGACAGAAAAGGGAGGGTCTGGAGTATTCAGCCGGAGATGTTGAGCGGAGGGATTCGGCTGAAGGATGGGTATGTGGAACTTCCTGCGTCGTAGCCTCCGACGAAGCATCCAGGGGGGGGAGGATGGTTTTACCCTCCTGGAGATCCTAGCGGCTCTTGCCGTCCTGGCGGCGGGCCTGTTGGTCCTTCTTCAGACCGATGGCCTTAACAGCCGCCGAACCCTTCACGCCGCCCGCCTCATGGGAGCCTCCTACCTGGCCCGGGAGAAGATGGAAGGGATCATTTATAATGGTGTTCCCGACTCCACCCAGGAGGAAGCCAGGGATGAGAAAGGAATATACACCTGGTCCGACACCGTCACCGATACGGAATTTTCCGGGGTCAAGGAGATCAGCCTCACGGTGAAGTGGATGGAAGGCACAAGGGAGGAATCCTACCATGTGGTGGCCTACCTGCCGGAATAAAATGTCATGAGCGGCACCATGGCATTAATACCGCGTTCGGAAGGGGAGAGGGGCGTTGCCCTTCTTATGGCCATTGTGGCGGTGCTCCTCCTCTCCGTGGTGGTGCTGGATACAAGGGCCGGGGTAAATCTGTTTGAGGATATCGCTTACAATGCCGCCTACGAGCTTCAGACCGAATATATCGCCCGCTCGGGCCTGGCCCTGGTGCAGGCCGCCCTGGAGAAGGACGATGTCAAGGTGGATTCATTCAGCGACGATTGGGCAGCCGCCAATTCCGCTGGAACAATACCCATCGCTGATATCGGTTGGGTAAGCGGCAGGGTCGAAGACGAGGAGGGAAAACTGGACATCAACGCTCTGGTCAACAATGACGGCGAGACCGATGAGGAGACGGCAAAGGCGGCCGGCCGGCTCTGGTCCCTGCTGACATCTCTCGGCATCTCTAACAAACGTGCGGACGAGATTGTCGACAGCCTTACCGACTGGATGGACGAGGACAACATCGCCCTGGAAAATGGGGCTGAGGAACGGTATTATTCGGATCTGCCCGGGCCCTATTCCTGCCCCAATGAAAGGCTTCGAACTGTGGGTGAGTTGGCTCTTGTCAAAGGGGTCGGCGACGCCCTCCTGAACCGCGGCGAAGGGGATATCCCTCCTCTAAGGAAATTTGTCACGATATACGGGAGGCGGGACGGTAAAATAAATATCAATACCGCGTCTGCCGAGGTTCTCATGTCCCTGACCCCGAAAGGGGTAGGGGGCGTGGACTACATAATCGACCGCGATCTTGCCGAGGAGATCATTTCGGTCAGGTCCGATGCCCCGTTTCAGACAACCAACGAGCTGAAAGAGAGGGTGGCGGATTTTCACGAGGATCTCTACAATCAGGTTTTATCGCTGATCGATGTCAACAGCAGTCATTTCTCCGCTGTGATTACCGGGGAGACTGAAAGGTCCTCCAGCACAGCCGCCGGCGTCTTCGCCAGGCAAGGAGAGCATGTCAGCCTTGTGTACTATAGGGGGTTCTGATAATTTTGCCACTTATGGAAATGTTTGCCGGAACAGGCACAGGCATATCCCTTAAGGAGAGTGGAAACGTCACGGTAGTTGAACTTTCCGCCAATTTGAGGGGAGTTTCACTTAACCGCGCCGCTGTTTTTCCCGGAGAGGGGGAGACGCTCTACGACTGCTGGTCCTCGGCTCTAAGGCTGGTTGTGGAAAACGGCTTTTCTATGGAGAGGGTCGTTGTGGGAATCCCCGCTGTGCGCACTTTTCAACGGACCCTTTCATTCCCGTTTACCGGGCGGCGACGGATCAACCAGGTCCTTCCTTCAGAGCTTGAGGGTGAAATCCCCATTCCGTCCGATGAATCGGTTTCCGATTTCATTCCCTTCACCATGGACAAGCATGGATGCAAAGGTGTGGCGGTCGCCTGCGAACAGGAACTTCTCCGGGAGGTTTTAAAGGTTCTGCCCGCAGGTATTTCCCCTGCGGCGATTCAGACCGACGCCCTGGGATTGGCCGCCGCGTCCGTCTTCGGTGGGATCAGGGATGGCGGCATCCTTTACTGCAGCGAGGGGGAGGCCATCGCCGTGGGGCTTGCCTCCGGAAGGCCGGTCGCAATAAGGAGGAGACGGCTTGCCGGTGAACCCACCGGGGAATTGAACAATCTGGTGGATATGACGACAGGTCTCCTGGCCGAGGGAGGAGAACTCCTCCTGGCCTGCGGTTCTCTCCTCGAACCGATGTTGGCTGCGTTCAATGAGGCTGGGGTATCCAGGGTTAAGACGGCAAGGGACTGGGCGGTATTCAATGAAAGCGATTTCTCCGTATCAGGTGAGGCCGGTCAATACCTTCCCGCCCTGGGATTGGCCCTCCGGGCCCTTGGGCGCCGGGAATCTTTGCCGTTCGACCTTCGACAGGGGCCTTTTAAGCCCGAAAACATACTTACCGGCCTGAAAGAAGCCGGTTTTCGGACCGCGATCCTAGCCGGATTGGTGGTTCTCCTGGGCGCTGGATACCTTTGGGGTGATTACACTGCCGCGAAGGACGAATACCAGACCTATGCAGGGACACTCAAATCCTCCTTTCAAATGATGTTTCCGGATGCAAGAATCGTCAATGTGGTGGCCCAGATGGAGGAGAAAATTTCCACCCTTCAGAAAAAGGCGGCCGATTACGCGGGCTTTTCCGGAAGGACTGCACTTTCGGTAATGGCAGATCTTGGCCGGGCCATCCCCAGCGATCTGGACCTGAAGCTCAACGAGCTGTCCCTGGACTCGGGTCGGCTCCGCCTGGAAGGTACGGCCCCATCCTTCGATGTCATTGACAGGATTAAAAGCGCCCTCGATAAATCCGGAAAGTTCAAGGATGTCAAGGTTCAGAATGCGCGGGTCGGCGCTGACCCATCCAAGGTCTCCTTCCGTCTCCAGATGGAGGTTCTTTAACTTGCGTAGTTTCCTTCACCGCCTTTCAGAAAGGGAGAGAATCGTTATCGTCCTGGGGGCACTGTTTGTCCTCAGCACCCTTCTCTACAGCCTTGTTCTCTCTCCCGCCCTGGAAAGGCGAGACCGGTGGCAGAGTATGGCGGTTCGAAAAAAACAGGAGCTTGCCAGGTTTGAGGAGCTGAAAACCCGATATATGGAGCTGACTCAATCGTTGTCCGGTTTTGAAAAACGTATCGGGTCCTCCCGGGATGAAGGTTCACTTCTCGCCCGACTTGAATCGGGAGCCAGGGAATCAGGGGTCCAGGACAAAATCGCGTCAATGAAACCGCTGAAAACTCAGATGGAATCGGGAATCGAGGAATCATCCGTGGAGATCAGGCTGGAGAAGCTGGATCTTGGTTCTCTCGTTGGATTTCTGAAGAACGTGGAGAATGAGAACCGCCTTGTCAGAACCAGGCGGATTCGTATCAAGGCCCGTTTCGACGATCCCAAGTTGCTTGACGTCACGTTGTTGGTCAGCACCCTGGAGGGCAAATGAGGGGACGCGGCGCTGTCAGATACGTGGTCTACCTGCTTCTTTTCCTGTCGGGAACGGCAATCTTTCTGATTTCGACCTTTCCCGGGGGCAGGATGGCTGAAATGCTGAACGCGCGGATGAAGGATGTTACCGGGGGAGTCCTGTCCATGGATTCGGCCGCATTTGTTTTCCCCCTGTCCCTGAAGGTGACCGGGCTTGACGCCATGATCGGCGGTGCCCATGTCAACCTTGGAAACGCGATGGTGTCCTTCGGTCTGAAGAGCTTTGTGGGACATGACAGGAGTGCGGGGATTGTCCTGAAAGGACCCTGGGGAGAACTGCCTGTCACCCTTGAGAAGGAAGGGCGGACATGGCACATCAAGGGCCGGGGAAAGGGGATTGAGCTTGCCCGCATCCCCGGTGGGCAGAACCTCCCCGTGAAGCTTTCGGGCCGACTTTCCCTCGATGTGGATCTTGACGTGGACAGCGATGGAAAGGGGAAGATATCCGGCAAGGGAAACGCGCGGGTTGGCGACGCTTCGCTTTCCGGAGGCGCCATGGACATTCTGGGCGCCGGGTCTCTGGGAATCTCACGGGCCCTTGTTTTCTGGACCGTTAAGGATAATCTTCTCACGCTCGGCGAGACCACCGTTCAGGGTGACATCATCGGCGATGCCAGGGGAACCGCCCTGCTTTTCCCATCGAATATCAAAAATTCCCGACTCAATATGACGCTTAGCCTGCGTCCCTCGGCGTCGTCGCGTAAGCGGCTGGCCCCCCTGTTTCTTCTCGCCGGAGCCAGGGCAAAAACCGACGGATCCGTCACTGTCCAGGTGAGGGGAACGGTCGGAAATCCGAAGATCAGCCTGTA